>CAMOUE010000096.1 GCA_946626265.1 uncultured Eggerthellaceae bacterium
TTCTCCCGACTCATTAGCGCAGGCAGCGCATGGCGTTGAGGATCGCCAGGACCGATACGCCCACGTCGCCGAACACGGCGAGCCACATGGTCGAGATGCCGATCATCGGCAGCGCCAGGATCATGATGACGATCTTGACCGCCAGCGCGAAGACGATGTTCTGGCGCACGATGCGCATCGTCTTGCGCGCGATGCCCATAGCACGCGCGATGCTCGCCGGGTTGTCGTTCATGAGCACGATGTCGGCTGCCTCGATGGCGGCGTCGGAACCCATGGCCCCCATAGCGATGCCCACGTCAGCGCGCATGAGCACAGGCGCGTCGTTGATGCCGTCGCCCACGAAGGCCACTCCCCCACGGCCGTCTCGGTGCTCGAGCAGCTCCTCGACGCACGTCATCTTGTCCTGTGGCATCAGCTGCGCGCGGTATTCGGCTATGCCCAGCTCGCCCGCCACCGCAGCCGCCACTTCCTCGCGGTCGCCCGTGAGCATGACGATCTCGCGCACGCCCACGTCGCGCAGCGCGTCGACAGCCTCCTTGGCGTTTTCCTTCATCATGTCGGCGATCACGATGTGACCGTAGTACTCGCCGTCGACCGCCACGTGCAAGATCGTGCCCACCAGGTGGCAGTCAGGAACGTCGATGTCGGCCTCGCCCATGAGGGCGGCATTGCCCACGAGCACCCGGTGTGCGTTCACGCGCGCCGCGACGCCCTTGCCGCTGCGCTCCTCGACCTCCTCGATCGCGGCGCGGTCCAACTCGCCCGAATAGCTCTCGACGACCGAGACGGCGATGGGATGGTCCGAGTACGCCTCGGCATGCGCCGCATACGAGAGCAGCAAGTCGCGGTCGACGCTCCCGGGTGCGTGTATGGCCACCACGCCGAACGTGCCGTTGGTGAGCGTGCCGGTCTTGTCGAAGGCGACGGTATCGACCGTGGCGAGCGTCTCGAGGTAACTCGACCCCTTCACGAGGATGCCCTTGCGGCTCGCGGCGCCTATGCCGCCGAAGAACGACAGCGGCACGCTGATGACGAGCGCGCACGGGCAGCTGACCACCAGGAAGATGAGCGCCGATTGCACGCTCAGGCTCCACGAGAACCCGAACAGAAGCGGACTTGCAACCGCTATGAGCACTGCAAGGCCCACCACGATGGGCGTGTACACGCGGGCGAACCGCGAGATGAAGTTCTCGGTGCGCGCCTTCTTCTCGGAGGCGTTCTCGACGAGCTCGAGGATGCGCTGCACGGTCGACTGCTCGTAAACGCTCGTGGTGCGAATGACGAGCTTGCCCGTCGTGTTGACGCAGCCGCTCGTGACCTGCACGCCTTCCTCGACCACGCGCGGCACCGACTCGCCGGTGAGCGCCGAGGTGTCGAGCTGGGATTTGCCCGATACGACCACGCCGTCGAGCGGGACGCGCTCGCCTGGCTTGCAGACGATCTCGTCGCCCACGGCCACGTCGTACGGGTCGACCTGCACGAGCTCGCCGTCGCGCATGACGTTGGCGAACTCGGGCGCAATATCCATCATGTCGGCGATCGACTTGCGCGTCTTGCCCACGGCATAGCTTTCGAACAAGGTGCCCACCTGGTAGAACAACATGACGGCTGCGCCTTCGGCCATGTGGGGCTCGGTTTCGGGGAAGAAGACGAGCGCGAACGCGCCGATGGTCGCGATCGACATGAGCAGGTTCTCGTCGAACGGCTGCCTGTGCACGATGCCGTGCCACGCCTTCGCCAGCACGTCGTGGCCGGCAATCAAGTACGGCACGAGGAACGCCGCGAACTCGACCCAGACGCCATACGGCAGCGCGTCGAACACGCCTGCAATCTCGAGAACCTCGAATACGGCAAACAACGCGAGCGCGACGAGTATGCGCTTGAGCTTCTTTTTCTGCTTCTTGTTCATGGCGGAAAACGTCAAACCAACCAAACGGGGACAACCCCCGTTTGGTTGCAACCATTTGGGGACTGTCCCCAAATGGTTGCTTACACGAGGACCTCGCAGTCGGGTTCGATGTCGCTGAAGATCTTGAGCGACTTCGACAGGGCGTCGTCGAAAACGCCGTCGTCGGCGTCGAGCGTGAACTTGAGCGTCATCGCGTTGACTGAGACCTTGTTGACGCCGGGCAGCTTCTCGATTGCTGCCTGGATCTTGCCGGCGCAGTTCGCGCAAATCTCGCCGTCGAGCTTGATAACTTTACGCATGATAACTCCTCACGTGCTTATATGAGCACTTGTTCATATGTTCAACGTAAGCGTACGCCACTCCTCTGCCGCTGTCAATACAAAAATGAGTCGGGAGAACTGTCCTTCCGACTCATTTCCTTTTTCGCGCGACGGTCGCTTACAGGTTGTGCTCGGCCCAGTAGACCTTCGAATAAGCGTCGATCGACTCCTGCACGGCATCGTAGACGCCCGGGAACGTCGACACGCCCAGGCCCTGCGAGAGGCCGGGGATGAAGTACAGCGGGCCGTAATCGCCGCAGGCGCGCTTCACCTCGGCGTCGATGACGTCGCGCGACCAGCCCTCGTAATCGACGGACGCGGAGTTGATGCCGCCCATGAACGTGATGTCCTTGCCGTACTTCTCGATCATGCCCGGGATGTCGTTCGTCGTCATGACGCCCTGCCAGATGTCGATGCCCATCTCGATCATGTAGGGCACGAGCGTCTCGGCGTACGAGTCGGAATGATGCACGATCAGCTCGGCGCCACGGCTCCTCCAGTGCGAATACACTTCCTTGTACGGCTCGAGGAAGAACTCCGCGAACATGTCGGGAGACACGAACGTCGAAATCTGCGTGCCCCAGTCGTCGTGGTGGAACACCCCGTCGGGATGCAGGTGGTCGCACACCACGTCGGCAAGCTCGAGCTCCCATTCCGTGATGTACTTGATGAGCTCCTTCAGCTCGTCGGGGCTCTCGTAGAACGCCATGAGCACGTTCGTTATCTCGCACAGGTAATGGCACTGCTCGAAGATGCCCGGAGCGATGAACGCCATCGCGAACTGCTCTTTTCGGTCGATCTTCTCGAAAACCTCCTGATCCTTCTCCCACTCGGCTTCGGGAATCGCCTTGAGCGAGGGAGCGTGCACGTAGTCCTGCCAGTTCTCGATGTCCTTGCACACGATGAGCTCGGGCGTGTGCACGGGGAAAGCTCCGGGCTGGTCCGCCGCCCACGAGACGGTCGGCCCCCAGGCGGTCACCTTGTTCACTTCGCCCTTCTTGGGGAAGTTGCGCGCCCGGTACGCCGCATGGAACGGAGTGGCGAAGGCCTCGAACTGCTTGACGAAACGTTCGGGCTTGCCGCCCTTCATGACTTCGATGAGATTCTCGCGTGGTGTGAGCATTGCGGCGCCTTTCTATTCGGGCTTACTAACGAGCAAGGATTCCAATCATCCCGACAAGACAATGATAGCCCGTTTCGCCCATGCTGACCAACAAGAGTCACATTTTCAAGGAGAAGCCGAGGTACAGGAGCTCCTCGGAATCTTCCAGGTCGATTCCGGTCAGCTCCTTGATTCGCTCGAGCCGGTTGAGGAGCGTCGAACGGGCCACGAAGAGCACCGACGACGCTGCCGTCGCATTGCACCGGCAGCCGAGAAAGCAGGACAGCGTCCTCAGAAGGTCGGTCCCATGTCCCTTGTCGTAGTCCTGCAGAACGCCGATGCCCGGATGGCGGAAAGTCCTTGCGGGCTCGTCCCCCCTTGCGCGCATGACAAGCCATGAGAGGGCGTATTCGTCGAAGCGGTAGCACCATCTCGTAGGGTCGAACGCGCTTCCGCACGACAACGCCGCCTCGGCTTGCCGGCAAGAAGCGACAAGGTCGTCCGGGGAGCAGAACACGCGGCTCATGCCAACCTTCGCGAGGTTGTCGCGCGCAAATGCGGGCATATCGGCCATGAACGGGCCCGATTTGTCGGAATCGGACGCTCCGACATCGACGAGCATGTACAAGCTGTCGCGATACGAGAAGCAGTAGGCGTCCGGCCACTCGGATTCGAAACGCCTCGCAACGTAATCCCGTTCCTCTGGGCCATCATGGGTGAAACTGCGCTCGATTCGCATGACCAGGAAGCGGGCGTCGGCACCATGGCCGTTCTCGCCCAGGGCGGCTGCAAGCTCGGCCGCTCCGGAACCATCCCCGGCAAGCGTCTTGTTGATTGCGATGCGAACGCGCTCGGCACCCAATGCAGACTCCTCGAACGACCCGAGGCGGGCGAACATCTCCTCGACGAAGGGGCTGAGGTACCTGAGGACGAAACGGACGTAGCGCGCGCTCAGCACGTCGCCGCCGTGACGCGCCACGAGCATTCCGACCAGCTTCTTGTCGGCGAAGACGTTCTTCATGAGGAGGTCGTCCGAACCGGGGACGGTGAACACGTTTCGGCTGCTGCGCATATGCCGGTACCTGTTCGACGCCATGAACAGGTCGACGGCGTCCGATTCGAGCATGCTGGGCAGATTGTCCGCGCAACGTCCGTCTTCCCAGATTAGCTGGTAGATGCTGCGGTACTGCCTATCGACGAGCGCGCACGAGCACTTGGTGGCTCGAACGCAGGCATCGAGCAGCGGGCGAAAGCCCGCAAAGGTGTCGATGTACGCACGCAGCTGGGCATCGAGTCGCTCGAAATCGACGAACGTCTCCTGCATGTAGTTGTACAGGTGGGGAAACGTCACGTCACCGCGAATCTCGATGGTGGCGAACCCGGCATCGCGGGCCGACCGCGCCGAAGCCTCCCCCATGCATACGCACACGACGAACATCCTGCTCTCACGGCAACAGGGCGATACGGGAGCAGCCTCATCGCTCATCGGGTTCACGATTGGCGTGTTCGGCGTCATAGGCATGAACGTCATCATGCTGCCGTGGCCCACCTACATATACGGCATAGGCGCCATCATGCTCGTATGCGCCGCGCTCTCGGCGACGTTCTGGGCGCACTTGCTGCACTCGCCGAAAACGCGCATACCCGAGCTGGAGAAGTAAAGGGCGCCTGACGGCAGCCGCCGGGAGCGGAAGCTAGCGCCAGTCGACGATGCCGAACTTGTCGGCGAGAACGCGATCGAGCTCCTCGGCGCTCGTCAGCTCAACGGACTCCTTCGCGCCGTTCGCGAACACGGTGAACGTCATGTCACGCAAATCGTAGGCGCCGTCGGCCGTCTTGATGTTGACCATGCGGTGCAACCGAAACGCCGATTCGGGGTTGCTCGCCTGGTAGTACGACAGCGGAACGAAATCATGTTCCTCGACGGGCATCGTGCAGAACCGCAGAACGCGCTGCTCTTCCGATTTGCTGCCCGTGTAACCGACCTCCCACCAGTAGTCGTCGCATCGGTAGAGCGCAAACGCATGCCCGAGCTCGGCACGCGTCGCACCTTCCTCGATAAGCGGCGCGAACGTGGGCATCGGTCCCCCGAACCCGACGTCCGCCAAATAGCGTGCCCCGTCGATCGTCACGATGTTCGCCCGGTGCGTGATGAGCGGATAGGGGTTCGGACGGAAGATCACACGCGCCATGCACGGCTGCACCTCGTAGCCGAGCGCCCGCAACAGAGCCCCGAACAGCCCGTTGAGCTCGAAGCAGTATCCGCCGCGTTTACGCACCACGACCTTGTCGAACAAGTCAGCCACGCCGAGCGAAGGCACCTGGTGCTTGTCGTGCACGTCGAGGTCGTCGAACGGCACCGAACGTTGATGAGCGTAGATCAGCTCATCGAGAAACGCGCGCGTCGGCCGTTGCGGTTCGCTTATGCCGATTCGGTCCAGATAGGCCCTCACGCTCGGCACCTGACGATATAACGCTTCACTCATACCTTCCCCATTTCGTCATCGATTGCTGCAGCACATGTTGCAGCAGGATCGCGCCCGCTTCCAACCGCAAGGCGTTTTTCATAACCAAAACATCATCTTCTAGCGACGCCCAGCCTTCGCTTGCGCTGCGCCCACAAAAAAGAGCTGCCCGACTTCATGCGGGCAGCTCTCCGTTTTCGGAATAATCGGGGGCGCAGCTCCCGGTCTCTTACAGGCCGTGCTCTTCCCAGTAGATCTTCGAGTACTTCTCGATCTCTTCCTGTGTGGTGTCGTACACGCCGGGGAACGTGGAAATGGGAAGACCCTGCGACAGGCTGGGGATGAAGTACAGCGGACCGTTCTCGTCACACGTACGCTTGACCTGCTTGGCGATCTCCTCGCGGGTCCAACCCTCGTAGTCGACGGAAGCGGAGTCGATACCACCCATGAACGTGATGTCCTTGCCGTACTTCTCGATCATGCCCGGAATATCGTTGGTGTTCATGACGCCCTGCCAAACGTCGATGCCCATCTCGATCATGTAGGGCACGAGCGTCTCGGCGTACGAGTCGGAGTGATGCGCGATGAGCTCGACGCCGCGGCTCTTCCAGTACCCGTAGATCTCCTTGTAGGGGTCCAAGAAGAACTCTGCGAACATGTCGGGATCGGTGAACGTGTTGATCTGCGTGCCCCAGTCGTCATGATGGAACAGCGCGTCGGGATGCAGGTGGTCGCAGATGACCTCGGCGAGCTTGATCTCCCACTCGGTGATGTACTTGATCATCTCCTTGAGCTCGTCGGGGCACTCGTAGAACGCGATGAGCACGTTCTGGATCTCGGCGAGGTAGTGGCACTGCTCGAAGACGCCCGGCGCCACGAAAGCCGTGGCGAACTGCTGCGTGCGGTCGATCTTCTCCCAAGTCTCGAGGTCCTTTTCCCACTCGGCCTCGGAGATCTCGAAGGGATCGGGCGCCTTCACGTAGTCCTTCCACTCCTCGATGTCCTTGCACACGATCTTATCGGGCGTATGCACCGGGAACGCGCCGGGCTGGCCATCGGCCCAAGACACCGTGACGCCCCAGTTGTTCACCTTGTTGATCTCGCCCGGACGCGGGTTGTTGCGCCAGCGGTAGGTGGCGGTTTGCGCGAACGGGATGTTGAAGGCCTCGTACTGCTTCACGAAACGCTCGGGCTTGCCGCCCTTCATGACTTCAATAAGGTTCTCGCGCGGTGTGAGCATACCTTTCCTTTCTTTCGAAGCCATCCTATCTAACTACGAGGCTATCAGGCCTGCCCGTTCTGGGTCTTGCGCTGCTTCGCAAGCTCTTCTTGCAGAACGGGTTCGGTCTTTCTGAGATAGTTGTCGAAATCGTAGTGGTCACGTCCCTTGAGAGGAAGCTCGGCGACTTGGTACAGCACCCTGAGCGCCGCCTCGTACCTCTTGTTATCCTGGAGGATGTTGATGACCTTCTCGGCAAAATGCATGCGCGTGTAGTTGCTGTGGTCGCCTTCCCACCAGTCGTTGTAATCGCGCATCAGCTTCTTGACGTTTCGCTTCTCGTTGTAGCTCTCTAGGATGGGCATGCACGTCTCGTGCTCGTCTTTGACATCTGCCATGTTCTTGGGATTGCTCCTGACCGTGTGGACGGTCACCAGGATCCCGATTATCAGTATTGGAAACAGGATGATGAGGAGCTGATCTGGATTGAACGTCTTCATCAACAGGACGCAGACGACGATGGCCACGATGAGGGCGCCCGTCGAAAGACCGACCTGAAGCGGCGACCGCTTGCGTCGATTTGCATATGCCTGCGAAATTGCGTCTGAAAACCTTGCCATAAACGTCCCTCATTGCCCTCGATGCCGAAATCGAACACGGGAGTGCATTTTCATAACTCTAACACGTACTCAGGTGGGATGGTGCACGGCCCGCCATTTGGACCGTGCACCGGTTCGAACTAGTGCCTAACGCCCTATTTGGCGCCTAGCGTCCTATTGCTCCTGACGCTCGCCGATTTCCTTCTGGGCTTGGGCCAGAACATCGTTGTTGATCCTGTAACCGAAGATGAGGATCAGCATGGAAATGACGCAGAGGATCGCGGGAAGCACGAACCAGCCGTTGACGATGCCCTCCTGCAGGGCCGGCGTGGACTGGTCGGCCGTCATGCCCGCGACGAAACCGGCCGCACCGAGGATGGCGGGGATGACGACGCCACGTGCGAAGAAGCCGATCTTGAGGGGCAGAACCTGCAGGCCGGAAATCCAACCAGCGGAGTTCTTGCCGGTCTTCCACTCGGAGTAGACGACGCAGTCGCCGTACATCGCGGGGATGACCGCGTAGATGAGGCCGTAACCGGCCTGCGCGACGGTCATGCAAACCACGACGACCATCATCTGCGTGTAGCTAACACGCGCGATGAGCAGCATGGCGATCATGACGATGAACGCCGCGATAACCGCGTTCTTGGAGCCCTTGAGGGCCTTGGAGACCGGGCCGCCCAGGTAGGCGCCGACGACCGTGCCGACGTTGGTCGCGAAGATGTAGTTCGCGAGCATCGCGGGGTCGAACGCGA
>CAMOUE010000097.1 GCA_946626265.1 uncultured Eggerthellaceae bacterium
GGGCGAGTACAAGCTGCTCAAGCAATACCAGCGCAACCGCCTGCTCGTGTTCATGGACCAGAGCGGGTCCGACTTGTCGGACGAGGGATACAACCTCCAGCAGGCGAAGATCGCCATCGGCTCGGGCGGGTTGCTCGGCCAGGGTTACATGCAGGGCTCGCAGCATGCGCTCGGCATTCTGCCTGAAGCTCCGACGGACTTCATTTTCTGCGTTTTGGCTGAAGAGCTAGGATTTATTGGTGTAATGGCACTGTTGGTGCTCTACGTCGCACTCGTTATAATAGGATTTCGGATAGCAAGCGCGTCGAGCGATTTGTTCGGTCTGGTCATCGTCATGTGCATCATCGGCATGTGGCTGTTCCAGATTCTCGAGAACATTGGCATGACGTGCGGGCTGATGCCCATCACCGGCATTCCGCTTCCGTTCATGAGCTACGGATCTTCGTTCATGATCGTGAATTTCGCGTTGCTCGGTTTCATGGGATCGGTTTGGACGCGGGGGAAGCAGAACACGAGAAGGGCGGCATATGCAACTTCCCATTGATGTGAAAGCGCTTATAGACGAAGCTACCAATATCAAGGATGCCCAGAGCACGCCGCTATCGGTGAGCGTGTACATCGACGAGAAAGCGCCGGCCGATTTGGCGGCCCGCGTCCGCAACGTCTTCGCCTCGCAGTTGCCGAGCGTGCGGATGACCATCTCGTACCTCGACAGCACGTTCGTCCCGCATCCGGGCGACGACCTCGCGGTAATCGCGGCCGGCACGTCTTTGGGCATCGGCGCAGCTGCCGCCGCGATCCGCGCGATGGGCGTTCCCGTCATGATCGCGACGACGCAGCCGAGCGAAGTCGTGCGCATCGCCGAGGAGGGCGGGCATGCCATTCCCGAGGGCGACCTTGCGTTTCCCGATATGCCGGAAGGAGCGCAGGAGCCTTACGCACTCGACGGCGAGGCCGGCGAAACGCTCGATGAGCGCATGGGTCGTTGGATCGTGGCGGTGTGCCACGAGAAGCGGCTGGCGCTGGCCATCGCGTTTCCGTTCATGCGCCGTTCGCTCGCGAAGGACGCCGTGCAGACCACGTCGCTGCAGAACGCCGGCATCGGCATCGTGCCGTTGCTGTCGGGGGCGGACCTTCCCGTCATGACTTTGAATCAGGGCAAGATGGTCCTGCAGATCGCCGCAGCCTACGGCCACGAGATGAACAAGGACCGGGCGAAGGAGCTTGCCGCCGTGGTTGGGGGTGCCTTCGTCTTCCGCACGCTGGCGCGCGAGCTGGCGGAGTTCATTCCCATACTCGGGTTCATCATCAGGCCGTCCGTTGCCTACGGCGGAACGTCGGCGTTGGGTTATGCCACCATCGAGTATTTCGAGGGCGGGGAAAATGCGACGGGCGTCGCCGCCGTTGTCGAGAAGGCGGCCGAGACGGGCACGAAATTCGTGGCGAGGGCGCGCGAGATCGCGGCCGACCCGTCGACGGTCGACATCGAGGGCAAGGTGAACGACGTTGTGCCGATCGTGCGCGATGCAGCTCAGAAATACGTGCCGATTGTGCGCGATGCGGTGAGCAAGTACGCGCCGATCGTCAAAGACACCGTTTCCACTGTCGCAAAGAGTATTTCCTCGTCTGCTGCAGCTGGTACGAGCGCACGTTAGCCATGGTCCAATTCGAGAGCATTTGGCTGCAGGTCTCCGCCCTCGTGGCGAAGGCCGAGCGTCCGTCGCGCTATATCAACCACGAATGGGGCAGCGTCTACAAGCCGGAGGCGGATTTCCGCTTCTGCATGATCTACCCCGACACGTACGAGCTCGGCCAGGCGAACCAGGCGCTGCGCATCCTCGTGAACGCCGTAAACGCGCGCGAGGGGATGGTGGCCGAGCGCGGCTTTCTGCCGGCGCCCGACATGTGCGACGCCCTGCGCGAAGCGGGATTGCCCTTGTTCTCCATCGAAAGCTGCGCGCCGCTCGCGGCGTTTGACGCGATTGGCATCACGCTTCCGCACGAGCTGGCCGCGACGAACGTGCTCGAGGCGCTCGATCTGGGCGGCCTGCCGCTCCATGCCGACGAGCGTGCCGAAGACGATCCGATCGTCGTTGCGGGCGGGCCGTGCGCGTTCAACCCCGAGCCGTATGCGCCCTTTTTCGACGCGATCAACATCGGCGAAGGCGAGGAATCGTTGCCCGAGGGGCTCGAGGTCATCCGCCGCCTGCGCAAAGCCGGCGCATCGCGGCGCGAGATCTGGCGCGCCCTTGCCAAACTCGACGGCTGGTACGCGCCATCGCTGTATCGCTGGCGCGATCGCGACGAGGCGCAACGGGCGGGTTCGTGGATCGAGCCGCTCGAAGACGGCCTGCCTACTTATATAGAAAAGCGCCTATACAAGGGGTTCGCCACGAGCTCGGCGTGGGAGCCGTGCATCGTGCCGTTCACGGAGGCGGTGCACGACCGCCTGAACGTCGAGGTGCTGCGCGGTTGCGCGCGCGGGTGCCGGTTCTGCCAGGCGGGCATGATGTATCGCCCCGTACGCGAGCGTTCGGCGGACAACATCGTCGATTCGGTGTTGAAGGGCCTTGCTGAAACTGGCTACGACGAGGTCTCGCTCACGTCGCTCTCGACGACGGACCATTCCCAAATCGCCGAGATCCTGCAGCGGCTGAACGAGGCATGCGCGGGCACGGGCGTGCGCGTGTCGATTCCCTCCCAGAGGCTCGACTCGTTCGGCGTCGACATGGCGAGCTTGGTCGCCGGCCAGAAAAAAGGCGGCCTGACGTTCGCGCCCGAGGCGGGAACGCAGCGGCTGCGCGACGTCATAAACAAGAACGTGACCGAAGACGATCTGTTCGGAGCCATCGATGCGGCGTTTTCCGCCGGATGGCGCCGTTGCAAGCTGTATTTCATGATCGGCCTGCCGACGGAAACCGACGACGACATCAAGGGCATCGCGCGACTGGTCCAGCAGGCCTACGACCATGCGCGCGCCGTCGTCCCGAAAGAGCAGCGCGGGTCCATCCAGATTAGCGCGTCGGTGGCGCTTTTCGTGCCGAAGGCGCAGACGCCGTTCCAATGGGACGGCCAGATTCCGCCCGACGAGGCGCTGCGCCGCGTCAACCTGCTGCGCCATTCCGTGAAATACCGTGCCGTCAGCATCAACTGGCACGACCCGAAGACGAGTTTCGTCGAGGCGGTCATGAGCCGCGGCGGCCGCGAGGTGGCTGCGCTCGTGGAGTCCGCCTGGCGTCGCGGCGCGCGTTTCGACGCGTGGACCGAGTGCTTCGACGAGGATGCGTGGCGCTCTGCGGCCGACGATTTGGCATTCGACGTCGAAGGTGCTGCTCAGACGGGCTATCCCACCGATTACGTCATGCCGTGGGACCACATCGGCTGCGGCGCGACGACGCGTTGGCTGGCACGCGAGCGGCAGCGCGCCGAGGAGGGCGCAACGACGCCCGACTGCACGTTCGAGAACTGCTCGGCGTGCGGGGTGTGCATGCGGCTCGGCGCCGACAACGAGCTCGCCAAGGAGCGCGTGGCAGGAGCTCGCGCGAGCGGGGACGCTCGCGCGGATGGCGTCGGCAGGGCGGGTGATTCGAATGACTGATCCGAGGTTGTTCAGGCTGCGTTCGGTGTTCATCGAGCGCGATCGTCTGGCCATGCTGTCGCATCTGGAAGTGGCGCATACGCTCGAGCGCGTCGTGAGGCGGGCCGGGTTGCCGTTCGCGGTGAGCCAGGGCTTTTCCCCTCACATGAAAATCGCGTTCGGCGCCGCTCTGCCCGTGGGTATCGGCAGCACATGCGAGCTGTTCGACTTGCAGATGACGCGCTACATCGCGCCGACGAAGGCTCTGGCGGCCTTGCAGGCGGCAAGCGTGCCCGACCTGATGGTCCAGGAGTGCTTCTACATCGAGCCGAGCGCGAAAGCGGCGAGCGTCGCCTTCCCGTTCAGCACCTACGAGGTGCGTTTCGATGCGCCTGTCGTGGCCATCGACGTGCCCGAGAGCATCACGGTGGTGCGCAAGCGCAAGGAGAAGGTGCTCGAGGTGGGGCAGTTCCTGGCGCGTCCGTTCGAGTTCGACGGCGATCGGGCCACGTTCACGCTCGAGGCGAAGCCGACCGGGTCGTTGAGGCCCGATGTGCTGCTCGAGCATTGCGGCATCGATGCGGGCGTCGTGTCGGTGACGCGCATCGCGCAAGCTGAGAATATGCAAGAATAGGCGTAGCGTGCCGGCCTGCGCGACGCGTGCATCGCGGGGTCTGGCTGCGCTCGACACGCAGGCTTGCGAGGCGAAGGAGGCGCTGGCATGTACACCATGACGGATGAGGAATTCGAATCGGCCGTTCAAGACGCGATCGACTCGATTCCCGACGAGTTTCTGGACGAGTTGGAAAACGTCGCGATCATCGTTGCCGACGAGCCGGAGGAAGAAGACTTCGAGGGCGACGGCTACTTCACCGAGGAGGGCGATCTGCTCGGGCTCTACGACGGCATCGCGATGACCGAGCGGGGCGACAGCTACGGTTTCGGCGATTATCCCGACACCATCACGATATTCAAGGGTCCGCACGAGCGGCTCGAAGGTTCGCGCGCCGAGATTCTCGAAGAAGTCCGCAAGACCGTCGTCCACGAGATCGCGCACTATTTCGGCATGGACGAAGATCAGGTCGACGAAATGGGCTACGCGTAAGCGAGCCGGGGTCTTCGCGTTGCCGCGCGCGCCGCTCGCAAGCGAATCGGGTTTTGCATTCCGGCCTTGACGCGCCGCCCTTGACGTGCCGGCCTTTACGCGCCGTACCACTCGTTGCCGGTCTTGTTCCAGTTCGAGAGGTCGAACACGTTGCCGTTTATCTCGTATTCCACGAAATGCTGGCCGTTGTCGCCTGCGCTCGTGAGCGCGTCGAAGTAGCGCACGCGGCCTGGGTTGTCGATTTCGAACAACGTGCTGCCGTAGCGCGACGAGTCGCCGCCCATCGCCGCGATGACCGTCGCCTGGAAGTCGTCGTGGCTCACGGGCATCGACGAGATCTCGATGGGCTGTTCGGGGGATCCTGCCGGCAAGGCGGGCTTCGCGAGCATGATAGGGCTGATGGGGGCATGCACGGGATCGTCCGTCAGGTTCCAAACGCCGTGGTCGGCGGTCACGATGACGGTCGCATCGTCGTAGACGCCGAGCTCGCGCATCTGGTCGAGGTATTCCGTGACCACGCGCATCGAGCCTTTCGCCTGCGCGATCTGGTCGGACTGGTTCGTGCCGACGTTGTTTCCCTCCTCGTCGACGGAGAAGGGGAAGTGCGGCCCGAACAGGTGGATGAACCTAAACGTGCCCGCGCGGCCCTCGTCCTTGATGGCGAGCCGCTCGTTGCGCAGCATGCCGAGGATGGCGGCGTCGTCGAGCTCGTAGAGCGAGTCGTCGTGGTTCGCGCTGCCGCTGTCGGCGATCATGCGGTTGTTGATGTCGCTCGTGTAATACCAGAACAGCGGCTTTGCGACCCAGAGCGCCTCGCGGTACAGGGCGCACTGCTCCATGGCGACGAACGTGCGCCAGATGTCGACTGGCGCGCGGTTGACCGGATGGACGTTGTTCGTCAGCTTCGTCGCTTCGAGGTCGGCGGAATTGCGGAAGTCCATCATCATCGAGTCGGAATAGATGCCCATCGAGTAGTCGAGCGCGGCGATGTCTTTGAAGAACGTGCTCTTCTCGTATTTCGTGCGCCGGTACTCGCCGAGATCCTCGCCCGGCGCCGGCTTCAGGCCCGTCAGCAGGTTCGGGATGGCGTTCGTCGTCGGAATCATGGCGCCCGTGCAGTCGGGCCAGTACGTGAAGTTCGTGAAGTCGTCGAGGAACGAGGGGTCCTCTTCGCGGATTTGCTCGAGCAATGCGGTGTCGTACGTGTCGAGCACGAAGACGATGACGTTGTTCTTGGGGGCCACGGTCAGAAGGTCGCCCTGCGTGACGTAGGGCTTGCCGCCTTCGGTCGCCTCGGCTTCGTGCGCCTCGATCGCCACGCTCGCAACGCCGACGAGCTGCATGATGATGATCGCGCAGGCGAGGCCCGTCGTGGCTTGCAGGCAGACGTGGCGGTACTTGCGGGCGAAGATGAAGGGCACGATGATGATGAGCGCCCAGACGATGCCCGAGAAGATCATCTTGTCGACGAAGAACTGGTCGGTCCACCCGATGAAGCCGCCGTCGGCCGGCATCATGCCCTGGTTCATGAACAGCGACTGCACGTAGGCGGCGAGCGTCACCAGGAACACGGCGAGCAGCGCGCAATAGAAGGCGCGGCCTTTCAGCAACGAGATGAGCAGAGCGCCGACGAGCGCGAACGCCGTGCAGAACACGACGGGAATCCACCAGACGGACGAGAGGCCGAACACGAGGCTGTCGGCGTTGGAGCCCACGATCTCGAGGGCGGGGGCGACGAAGACGATGAAGAAGAAGAACACGGTCATGACGAGCGCGAACACGAAACGCGTCCGCCAGGTCATGTCGCGCATCGCGTTGCGCTCGGTGAAGCGGCGGCCTTCCTCGGCAAGCTTTTCGGACTGGGCGCGCGCGTCGGCGAGGCGCTGTGCGGCATCGGGACTTGTGGGGTCGATGCGCTCGACGGGCGTGTCGACGATCTTGTTGGCGTTCTCGTCAATCTTAAGGATCTGGTAGATCTTGCGCCTCGTGCGCCTGAACGCCACGCCGGCGACTGCCGAAAGCGCGACCGCGACGCCCGCGAGCGCCTGGATCGTGTAGGTCATGACCGACGGGTCGACGTAGGCATACGCCGATTCTGCGGGAACGAACGACCAGATGAACGAGAGGAAGAATGCCGTTACGATGTAGAGCGCCGCGAGCGCTGCGCGCGCGTTGAGCTGCGTGCGCGCCTGTGCGCACGGGATATCGTTAACCACGTGTGTGCCAATCCTTTGCTATATGACCGTGATCCCCCAATTTATCTGCTCACGGCCGATTCGGAATTGTACAACAGAAGGCGTAGGTGAACCCGCATATAGGACCTCAATAACGCGGAACACACAAGCGAAAATGTGGAAAAGGGTCAGACCCTAATTACACATTTCGCGATGGAGGGGGCGTTTCGCCGTAGGTCAAGCGCTTTCGACCTCGTAGCCGATGATGAGGCCGCCCTTGTCGGCGTAGTAGCTGCAGAGGGCGGTGCAGGGGTGGATTTGCACGGCCGTGCCCGCAATCTGCTTCTCGATCTCCGCTTTCAGGCCCAACGCGGCCTTGAGGTTGAGGCAGTGGTCGATGTGAACGGTCCCGCCAACGCAGCCGCGCTCGACCATCTCCTTGACGAGCGTTCGCAGCGTGCGCTTCTCCCCGCGGCAATTGTGCAGCAGCTCGACGGTCCCCTCGTCGCTCGCGTGCCCGATGCTGCGGATGTTCAGGACGGAGGCAATCTTGGCGACGTGTTGGTTCACGCGTCCGTTGTTCGCGAGGTTGTTGAGCGATTCGAGCGCGTAGAGGATGCGCAGGCTTTTCTGGTATTCGATGGTGCCCGCCTTGATTTCCTCGAACGACAATCCCGCGACGATGCCATCGCGCAGCTTCTCGATGATGAGGCGCATGAACGGCCCGGTTGCGCGGCTGTCGAAGAGGTGGACCTTCGCTTCCGGGTGCGCTTTGCAGTAGTCGGCTTTTGCGATTTCGGCAGACGCGAAGCTGCCCGACAGGTTGCCGCTTATCGTCACGGCGAAGACTTCGTCGGCGCCTTCGAACGCGTCGAGCCACTCCTGGACGTTCGGGCATGAGGTCGTGGAGGGCCCGTTGTGCTCCTGCAGGGCAAGCACCATGCCCTCGACGTCGGTTCCGATTTCATCGACGTACTCGTGCCCGCCGAACATGATTTTCAGGGGAACCGTGCGGTAGTCGATTTCGGGAAGTTCCAGTAAGTCCGATGCGGAATCGGAGACGACGCGAATTGTCATAAATGCCCCTTTATAACGCAATAGACTGAATAACGTACATTATTCAATAATAAGCGCTTAACTGTAGAATAGAGGGCGAAATGAGCAAATGTGCGTCGAGATAAAAAATGTGTAAAAAGGGTCTGACCCTTTTTACACATTTCTTGGCGTGCGGGGCGGTTTAGTGGTTGTGGTGATTGCAGGCGGCCTCGGGCGACATGCGCTGCACGCGACCCTCGGCGAAGAGCTTCGCCACGTCGCCGACGTAGGGCGTCTGGGTCTCGGCGTACACGATCACGCCGCTCTCGGTGAAGCGCATCAGGGGCGGGCGGCCCATGCCTGCGGTCAGGATGCCGTCGACGCCGAGGCCGAGGACGTACTCGATGACGCCGCCGCAGCCGAACTGGTCGTGGTCGACGTTCTTGACCGGCT
>CAMOUE010000098.1 GCA_946626265.1 uncultured Eggerthellaceae bacterium
GCCGCGTCGGTGCCGGGGCGCAGCGGCAGGTGCAGCTCGGCCTTCGTGCCGAGCCAGGTCATCTTCGGGTCGACCGAGACGATCTTCGAGCCGCGCTTCATGCAGTCGGTCACCCAGTGGCCGTACAGGCCGTCGGAGTTGGAAACAACCGGATTGTTGCCCCACAGCACGATGAGCTCCGGGCACTTCCAGCGCGGGTCATCGTAACGGTCGCGGAACTGCTGCGAGTAGTCGCCCACCCAGAACGAGCCGCTCGTGCAGGTTGACGCCGCGATACGCGGTACGAAACATGCACAGCCCGAAAGGCCGAACACAACGTTGGGGCTGCCAAAGGCCCAGGCGAGATGGCTAATCCACGGGGCGATATCGCGCCCGGTTCCCTTCCAGAAGCTCACTGACTCAGCACCGAAATGCTCCTTGTAGTACAGGAACTTCTCAGCGATCTCGTCGTACGCCTCGTCCCACGTGATGCGCTCCCAATTGTCGGTACCGCGCGCCCCGCGGCCGCCTACGCGGCGCATCGGGTACAGGACGCGATCGGAGTTGTACACCGACTCGATCATGTCCAGGCACCTTGGGCACAGACGCCCCTTGTTGAACGGGTTGTCGGGGTCGCCCTCCACCTTCACGAGTTTTCCCTGGTCGTCGGTGTAAAGAAGAATGCCGCACCCCAGGTGGCACCCAGGCCCCGACCATGCGCTCGTGCGCGTGACGGTCAGGTCGCCTTCGCGATATCGCCACGGCTTGTCGTGGTCGACGTACTGATATTTGTCGGGTCTTGCCATTGCCCCCTCGCTCTCTTCACTGCCTTAATCTCTGCAAAACAGTTTAGAAAGCGTGGCGCAAGGCCCGCATGTCATTATCGGGCGCGTGCTTTCCGATTTGGAAAGGATGCTTATACGCCTATACTATTGTCATTGGAGCGTACGCGTTACGTTTCCGAATGAGCTTAATCGGAGAGGCCTCGTGATGAACATCGACCATTTGCGCGAATTTACGTATTTGGCTGAAACGTTGAGTTTTTCAGCAACAGCTCGACATTTCTTCATAAGTGCATCGGTACTCAGCAAGCACGTAGCGGCCATGGAGGATGACCTACAGGTCAAGCTGTTCGTTCGAGACAGTCGCAACGTAAGCCTCACGCCAGATGGCGAGGCGTTTTACCACGACATCCTTCCCATCGTGGATGGATACGACCGCGCCATCGCAAAACTCGAGGCTCGACGCAAGAACATTGATCTGCACATGCGCGTCGGCTACCTGCGCGGAGCGGCCCGACCGTTCCTGCCCAAGTTCGTCCAATACATGGAGAAAACCCACCCCGAAGTCGAGCTCGATATCCAATGCATGGAATACGGCGAGCTCATCCGAGCGCATCGTATGCACAATATCGACGTCATCTTCAACATGGACTTCGACCCCGAAGCAATCGACGCATGCAATTCCGAACGCATCTACGATGACAAGCTGTATGTAGTCGTAGGGAAAAAGCATCGCCTTGCAAAAAAGCAAAGCGTGCTCGTTGAGGAATTGGCCAATACGCGCCTCATGCTCCCTGACGAGCAAACGTATCCTGGCTTAGCGCAACGTTACGAGCAAATTGTGCGCAACTCATACGACGAAGCGCTGGTAAGACGCTACAAGGACATAGATACGCTCTATCTCCGCATTTCCCAAGGCGATTGCGCTGGGTTTTCTTCGGGCCACAACTATCGCCAGTTCGAAGGACGCGCGGTATTCCTACCTTTGAGCGGAATCGATACCAGCTATACCATCAGCGCCCAATGGCTCAAAAGCGCCGATCCGCGCATAGGGGTATTAGCACGCGACGCAGCCCGGGCTTGCGCTGAATACATGCAGAGCTGGACCGACGGCGTTCCAGGCTCTTCGATGCAAATCCGTTGATGTATACGAGGAATCGGAACTCAAACCAGGCGCGTTTCGGGATGCCGCGTTGAACGAGGCGGTAGCACTATGAAGACCGACTGCTACCACCTTGAAAGAATGGCAGAACCCTCGGAGACTAGCTGCTCCCTATTGCGCATCCAAAACTGTTGCAAGGCCGCCGTTCCCGTTTTCGGCGCCCCACATGGAGGATGAGCGCCGCCAAAGGAGCCCCCTTCTGCCGCGAGGGGTTTATGCCATTTTTTCGCCGAAGCCAGAGGGTCACCGGGTAGCTACCTGCCGATACCGTGCTTCGCGCAGAGGGCCGAGCTTCTTGTTGTTTGCGTACTTCACGCTGTAGTCGGTCTTTATCAGCATAACTATCATTGTCGCTAATTGTGAAATGCGTTCCATTGCGGGATGCCTCGGCATCGAGGCCGGCTACCATCCACTGCGGAAAGTCAACGTTGACGCGCTTCAGCTCGCGATTGGGGAACGTGGGATTATCGAAGTCGAAGTACTCGCTCATGTCCTCGCCCGCGTCGAATGCGAATTCGAGACTATCGATGGTTTTTGCCTTGCTCATAACGCTCTATCCCCTTCGCTGTCGAGCGGCGGGCCGAGATAACCCTGATGACCTCCCCGCGTTTCGTGTGCACCACGCTAAACACGACCGCATAGGCCCTTCCGATTGCTAGTTGACGTTTTTTCGCCCCTTTTCCTCGCGGGCGCCACTAGCAAATCGGGGGCTTCCCGCGCAACCCGACCATCCTCCGGCCTCGAAGCACCGCACCGTAGCACCTGCAGTTGAGCGACTCCCTTAATCTATCAGCCGGAGCGTTTCCCCGTAGCGTGTTTCTATGGCGTCGCGAAGTTGCTGGAAAGCGGGAATGTACCCATCGAGAATGCGCCCTAATAGCGCCAGTACGGCGCCCTCGTCGTAGAGGTGCGTTATCGTATTGCGGTCTTGCAGCATTGCCAACCACACGTCTTCGTCGATGAAGCCGAAACACCGGTAAGCGGATTTCAACACATCGCGCGGGGAGCCGGTCGCCGCCGACGCATCGCCCTCGTAGCAGAGCAGCCCCTTGAGCGTCTTCCATCCGAGCTCGAACTGCAACGAGAACTTGTCGATGACTCCACTTTGCACGAACTCGTTCGACAGATCCTGCTCGTCTGCACGCGAGAGCACCTTGAGCGTCCGCTCGTACTGGTCATACCGCCTCATAGATGACCCTCCCGTCGCGGGCGATGCTGTCGCGCAGCTCGCACGAGGTGCATTCGTCCAAGTTTACGACGTCAACCTTGAGAAGGGACCAGAGGCGCTCCTGCACATCCTCGTAGAAAGCGGGGAAATCGCGACAACCCTCAACTGCGATGTCTATGTCGCTCTTCGGGCCCGCGTCGCGCCGCGCACGCGAACCAAAGAGAACGACGCGCCGTGCGCCGTGCATTCGGGCGTACTCCGCAATTTGCTCATATGCGTGCTCAACCGAAGCCATAGCGCCTCGCCGCCCGTCGGTCCCTGCAATGCTTCCCCCAGGATTTTATCGCATTTCAAGAGCCGACAAGCGTGCGGTATCTATAGCCATTTTATTGAGCAGTTCTTGGCATTGCAAGTTCTTTTACACGCTTCGGCCTTGAGCCACTCCGCAGCCCATTCGGGCTCGACGGCAAGGGAGGCCACCGTGACGCGGGCCTTGGCCAAACCCGCCTCGTAGGCCATGTGCATCGCGAACTCCGCGCCGAGCGGTCCGAAGCGCCCTTCCCCGAACTCCGACGAGCTGATGACGAGCGCAACCTCGCCGGGGGCGAAGCCGCCTACGATCTCGTCGAGCTCCGGGTACCAAGATTTAACGACCAGCCCAGCTTCACGCTCCATGCCGCAACCGCCCTCTTCCTTGCAGGCCGAATAACCATCCAGGGACAAGATACCCGACCGCAGGGAGCATCGAGGCTAGACGCCGGGGCCGTTCACCAAATCCGGTAAACGACGCATGAGCCTATTCCGATGCGGCTGTTGAATATGAAGCTGAAGTTGGCGAAGCCTAATGAACCAGCCGGGTGCGCCTCTCGTGGTAAGTAGCCCGCCAGTCGGCGCAGATGGCCCTCGCTTCCTCCGCCCTCAAATTTGGAAACTCCCGCACCAGGTACGTCGCGGCCAAGACGGTGTTCACCTCGCCAGAATCGCGCAGAGCATCGAGGAACGCGAAGTACTCCGAATCGGGCGCAAGGCTACGCATCCTCGTCCCCGAACGGCTCGCCGTCATCGAAAGCCGCCAGTCGCTCAGCGATGATCTCGGGCGAAGGCAAGAGACCTCGTAGCTCTTCCGGAAGCGCCCTGCTCAGGTTATACGTCGAGACGCCGATAGGGGCGGCCGAGTTGCGCAGCGCATACTCCACGTACGTGCGGTCCTTGCTCTTGCAGATGATGATGCCGATGGAGGGATTCTCCTCGGGAAGGCGGACCTGGTCGTCGAGGGCGGAAAGGTACAGCTGCATCTTGCCGGCGTACTCGGCCTCGAACTCGCCGATCTTAAGCTCCACCGCCACGAGGGACCTCAGGCCCCGGTGGAACAGCAGCAGGTCGATGTAGAT
Source organism: uncultured Eggerthellaceae bacterium (assembly GCA_946626265.1). Taxonomy (GTDB): domain Bacteria; phylum Actinomycetota; class Coriobacteriia; order Coriobacteriales; family Eggerthellaceae; genus UBA9715. The sequence goes on from CAMOUE010000098.1 coordinate 4,483, forward strand.
GTCGCGCTCCCCGGCCATCAGGTGGTACTGGCTCCCCACGAACGTGAAGGCGCCGCCCATCTCCGTGAGGAAGTCGCGGATGCGCGAAACGAGCTGCAGCTCCAGCTCGTGCTCGGAGTATTCGGGGGAAAGCTCCGCGAAGTCGAACGTGTACTCGTCCTTCACGGCGAGCTTCGCCTGGGCCCGCCGCTCCGGCGGAAGCGTCTCCTCGAAGTTGGTCTGGTTGAGAAGGAACCGCTCGTAAGCTCCCGCCTCGATGTAGTTGGCCAGAAGACGTTTCGACCAGCCGTAACGTGCCGCCATCTTCAAATAGAACTCGCGCTCCAGGTCGTCTTTGCACCTGCCCATGATCTCGAGATTGCACGACCAGCTAATTTCTTTCACCAGTGGTGAAAGTTTTTCGTTGCCCCTGTACGCGAGGTAAAAGCTGCGCATCCTCCACAAGTTGTTGGCAGAGTAGCCCTTCGCGCCGGGAAACTTCTTCTGAAGCTCCTCGGCAAGCCCTTTGACGACCGACTTGCCCCAGCCCTCAGCCTCCTGACGGCCGCAAATCATCTCCCCGATCGACCAGTAAAGGTCGATGGTGCCCGCGTTCAGCTGCTTCAACGCCCGGTATTGCCGCTCGTTTATGAGCCGCGCGATATCCTCTGCGAGCTCGCGTACTTGCACTCTCTCGATCTCGTCCATGCCGCCTCCGTTCAAAACTTTCACCAGTGGTGAAAGTTTTTCGTTTCCGGTAAATGATAGCCCATTGCGCGACGTCTAAGCCAAGCCAGGGGATCCGCGAATATCCCGATCAGCAAGCGGAGGGTATCGAAGGCTATACATCGGAAGCCACCGCCAGCAGCGCAGCCGCCCTCTCCTCAGCGACCTCCGGTGTTTCCGCATACCATTTGGCCCTGAACTCGGCGACCGACATGGTCACGCCCACCTCGGAGAGGTCCTGCTTCTTCTCCTGGTATGTGTCGACGATGATCGAGTCGTCGAAGGTGACGTGGATCGCGCCCTCATGGGGAAGCTCCACGCCGAACCCGCGCGCGATGTTGAGAAGGGCCCGCGCGATGCCCGCGATCGACTGCTCGAGCAGGTGCTCGTGCCGCGCGATGTTGCGCATCAATGCCGAATTGTCCGAGCTCACCTCCGTTGCGGTCTTAACGTAACCAGTGGAATCGAAGTCGAAGTACGTGATTCCGAGCCCGCACAGGTCCCCGAGCATCTGCAGCGCGATGCGAAGGGCCTCCACCTGCGAGGCAGTACGAAGCGCCGGCGCGAATTCCTGAATGGTGTCCTCCGCGCTCATTACCTTGCGAAATACCGTGCAATCTTGCTTGCCGAACGGGATGGAGACGCGCCTCTTGCCGTCGCGCTCCTTGTCGAAGAGAACGTCCGACAGGAACACCCTCATCTTGCTAACGTCGACCTCGTTGATCATCGCGTCGAAAGCCAAGTCGACGGCTTGCACCGCATCGATGGCGTCGGCAAATATCGATTGCCCGTAAGGCGACATGTCCACCCGCGTGTTCTCGATAGCCGGCTTCACGATCGAGAACGTCGGGAAGGGGCAACCGGTGTCGTATTCCGCGCACACGCCCTCTGCCTCTATCTCGTTCCCATCCTCGTCGAAGCAAACCGTCTTGATCACATAGGTAGGGAAAGCGTCGATTGGTAAAGCTTGCGCCACAGCGCCATCTTCAGATTTGGAAGGTGACGCCCCAGCGCGGCCGTTAGCCCCCAAAGCCTGCGCCGTGCCGTTAGCATCGGATTTGGAAAAGGCTGCCGAGTTTCCAGCCTTCGACGTCGAAGGTGAAGATCGGGAAGGCGACGCCCCGTTTCCTTTGGAATATTTGGAAGGCGAAAGCGCCGCCAGGCCCCCGTTCCCAGGGACCGCAACAATGCAGAACGTGAAGCTGCAGATGGTTCCACCCCGCCGCCGTTCCCGAGAAGGTGCATCTGCAGCTGGTCCACGGCCTGCCCCCGGTAGTACGCCCTCGTGACGAAAGCGCACTCGGTAACGCGCTCCTCATCCCACGAAAGCGGTATGACCATCCGAGCGTCGTACCTACGGATGCGAATATCGCGATTGCCCGCATCAATCCACAGCGCCCACGCGCCCGTCCCCATGCCGAAAGCCCGCACGACGGTCGCCTGCGCTGAGGGGAAGAACCCGGTCTGCTCGAAGTACCCCTGCAGCCAATCGGTGCAAACCTGGTCATCGCAAACCACCTGCGTCTTGTCGTTGAGGAGAAGCGAGCCCCATTCCCGGCAAACCCGCATAGCCGGGTGAATCGAGCGCCTATGAACCTCGTACACCCGCCCGAAACCGTCGCTATCGCGGTAATCGTAAAAGGATCCGCAAGCCTGCATCCACTCATGCCAAGCCCGTATATGGCTCTCCATCGGCTCCAGCGGTAGCTGAAAGCCCATGCCGCGCAAGTACTCGCGCACATGCTCCGGCACCCAGTAGTCCACTTCATCGATCTTGCTAATGCACAAGCCCCCGTCCGTTCAGATTTGGAAGGTGTTGAAGGTAAAGTTGCGGAAGGTGTCGCCGCAGCGCAACCTTTGGATTTGGAAAGCGAAGCCACGCCTTGTTTTCCATGGGAAGGTGAAAATTCGGAAGGCGTCGCTCCAGCACAACCTTCCGTTTTCGATGGGCCCCGCGAAAGCCCGGTACGATACAATTGCCCCATGAACGCCGACTCCCGAAAACTCGAACTCGATGAATCCGACCTCCTCGGCCATGACCCCGAGACATTGCGCTGCAACCAATGCGGCGGCGCCTTCTGCGGCCATCGCGTTGGCCGGGTGTACGAGGGAAAGCCCCTCATCATGTGCGGCCGGAAAGACGAGGTGAGGGAAGTCCTCGCATTGCTCGGCCGTCGATGAGCCCCACCGTTTTCCTTGCGAAAAGGCCGCGCCACATCGCAACCATGTTGAAGGTTTTGAAAGTGAAGATGTTGATGGTGACGCCCCATCACGCACCTCGCAACGCATCGTCCATGCAAGCGTATCTGACCGCGTCGATGCTATGGTCGTTGCCGTCCGGGATCTCGTCTATCCAGTTGCCGTCCCGGTCGCGCTCGAACTCCTTGAGCGTGAACTCGGCGAAGGTGAGCGGGCGCCGCGTCGAATCGATGACGATCTCGCGAAGTCCCGCCAACCATTCGTAGGAAAGCTTGCGCATGCGGGCCTTCCTCGCCGCGTGGATCCTAATCCCGAGGTCGCGCCGGTAGGTAGACATCTGAACCTTGGAATCCGGGGTGTCGTCGCAGTACACGATCTGGTCGTGGAAGTACGGCTCGCCGCCCTCCTCGTCGGCGTAGGTCAGCGAATCCACCACGATCTGCCCGGTGTCGGCGGGCATCATCTTGTTCGCGCTGTGCTCCTCGAAGACGAGCAGCCGCCGGGCGCTCGGCTCCCACGCGCAGCGAACGAACCGCCACGGGTCGGGGAACCAGCCCCAGTCGATCCCGTTGCGGATGCGCTCGAACCCGCGTATGCGGGAATCGGAAAGCCTCGCGTCGTGCACGTTGTCGAACACCGCGCCGCCCGTGCCGACGATCTCGCCCAGGTACTCCCAGCGCCAGGCCGTCTCGTTCGTGTCGCGAAGGCACTCGGCCTCCTCGATGAACGGCGCTCCCAGCCATTCCGGGTGCGAGACGATGACGTCCAGGTAAGAAGAACCTCGCACCAGCGTGTCGTCGCGCCTCTTGCGCTCCAAGAGCTCCACGTTCACCCACGACCACATGGTCTTAGGGG
>CAMOUE010000099.1 GCA_946626265.1 uncultured Eggerthellaceae bacterium
GTTTGGACATCGGCTCGAAGACGATTAAGCTCGTGTTGGTGGATGACGACGCGCAGACGGTGCTTTACTCACGCTACCAGGAGCATCGCTCGCAGGTTAAGCGGGCGCTGACGGAAGTGCTCCACGATGCATTGTGGAAATACGGCGACTGCGTGGTGGAGCCGACGGTGACGGGCTCTGCTGGAATGCGCGTCGCAGAGCTGTTCGACGTGCCGTTCGTTCAAGAGGTGGTGGCGTTGCGTCGGGCAGTGCGCAAGCATGTGCCCGAGGCCGACGTGATCTTGGAAATGGGCGGGGAAGACACGAAGCTCGTGTATGTGACGGGCGTCCCGGAGCAGCGTATGAATACGATTTGCGCCGGCGGCACCGGAAGCTTCATAGAGATGATGGCGTCTCTCATGGGCGTGAAGGCGGACGAAATGAACTTCCTCGCCTCGAACGCCTCCACGACGTATCCCATCGCATCGCGGTGTGCCGTGTTCGCGAAATCGGACGTGAGGCCCCTGCTGAACAGCGGCGTTCGACGCGAAGACGTTGCGGCGAGCGTACTGGAGGCCGTGTGCACGCAAGCGGTGGCGGGCTTGTCGTCGGGTCGTCCCATTCAGGGCACGGTTGCCCTGTTAGGAGGGCCGTTCAGCTACATCCCCGCGTTGCGCGATGCGTTCTGCGACGTGACGGGTATCGACAAAGATCACGCCATCGTGCCCGAGGACGCCCACCTGCTCGTTGCGTACGGTGCGGCAATAGGTCGCGAGTCGGGCCAAGCGCTGCAGCTTTCCCAGCTCGAAAAGCTGGTGGTCAGCACGCCGTTCGAATCTTCGGAGGGGATGCGGCGCCTGCCGCCTCTGTTCACGTCGCAAATCCAATACGAGCGGTTCAGGTTACGTCATGCGGCATGCCGTTTGCCTCGACAAGACCTTGTCGATTCCTCAAAGAACCTGTTCATCGGCATTGATGCGGGTTCGACCACCGTAAAGGTGGCACTTGTGGACGAAAGCGGCGCGCTCTGCGACTACGATTACGCCTGGAACGAAGGCGACGTGTCGGTGAGCTTGACCAAGATGCTCGAGGGGCTGTACGACCGACTGTACGGTTCCTGGATGCCGCACAAGACGATTCGGCGCTCATGCGTCATCGGCTACGGTGAGGAGTACTGCAAAGCCGCCTACGGCGTTGACGTGGGCGAGGTGGAGACGGTGGCGCACCTACGTGCGGCGAAGGCGCTTGTTCCCGACGTGGATTTTCTCATGGACATCGGTGGCCAGGATATCAAGTGCTTCTACGTAAAAGACGGGGCGATTGCCGATATCGTCCTGAACGAGGCGTGCAGCTCTGGATGCGGGTCGCTGTTCGATAGCATCGCGCGATCCATGAAGCGAACCAAAGAGGAATTCGCGGTCGACGCGCTTTACGCATCCGAGCCGGTCGATCTTGGCACGCGATGTGCCACGTTCATGGATTCGCGCGTGAAGCACGCGCAGAAGGAGGGCGCGTCGGTCGGCGACATTGCGGCGGGCGTTTGCTATTCCACGGTGCGCAACGCGCTGTACAAAGTGGTGCGGCAACCCGATTTTTCCCGCGTGGGAAAGCGGATAGTCGTGCAGGGGGGCGCGTTCGCCAACGATTCGGTGTTGCGCGCATTCGAAATGGAAACGGGCGTCGAGGTGTCGAGGCCCGATTTGTCGCAGATCATGGGCGCATACGGTGCCGCGCTGCTGGCAAGGGACGAGTGGATGGCGTTGCGGGAGGATGAACGCGACCAGGTGGAGAGCGGTATCGTGGGGCCCGACGAACTGCGGTTCCTCTCGCCTAAGCGCAGGTCGCTGGTATGCGATGGATGCACCAACCATTGCAAGCTGACCGTATCGGATTTCGGAGGAGACAAGGAAGGCCTGGGACGCAAGCTGGTTTCGGGTAACCGTTGCGAACGTGGCGTCATGCAGGCATGCGGGGTTTCCGATGCGGGCAAGCGGCCTCCGAACGTGTTGGAGCTGAAGGCGCGCTTGGTGGAGCGTTGCTTTGGAGATGAACGCGGGGAAGCCGAAGCGGATCGCGGCCTCCGTGTGGGCATCCCGCCGGTTCTGGCGCTTTATGAGAGCTATCCGTTCTGGTCGAAGTTCTTCCGGGCTTTGGGCTGCCGTGTCGTTTCTCCGGCGCGCACCGACGAGTCGCTGTTCCGTTGCGGTATGAGCAGCATTCCCGTCGAAAGCTCGTGCTATCCGGCAAAGCTGGTGTATGGACACGTCGAGGAGCTGGTCCTGCGAGGCGCTCAAGTCGTGTTCGCTCCGCGCATGTCGCTGGGATTTGCCCGTGAGGGCCTGCTCGGCATGTCGTTTGGCGGCACGCAAACTTGCCCCTTCATCGAGAACATGCCAAAACTGCTCGAGGTGAACATGCAAGTGCTCCGCGACGGGGCGCATGTGCTCATGGCGCCGGACTTCACGAATGTCGATGATTTGGAGGGCGCCGAAGAGCCCCTGCTGCAGGCGTTGCGGTTAGCGGGGGTGGAGCGCAACCGATCGGAGGTGCACGATGCCCTCGTTGTGGCGCAAGCCGCATATAGGGAGTATTTCGGCCTGCTGCGGCGCGCAACGCAACGTGCTTTGCAGAAAATCGATTCCGGGATATACCCGGGCGCTCTCGTGGTGGGGCATGGCTACCATGCGGACCCCGGGGTGAACCATGGAGTCGACAAGGTCCTGGCCGATCTCGGCTACGCGGTGATCGAGCAGGTCGACTATGATTTCGATGCGCGCAGACCTCGGATGGACGAGCGTGCTTCCGACGATCTCGGCGAGCTTTGGGCGACGAATGCCGAGACGCTGTACGCAGCCCGGATGCTTCGCGACCATCCGAACTTGCAGCCCATAATCCTGCGTTCGTTCGGATGCGGCGTCGATGCCGTGGTCGCCGATGCGGTGCACGGCATGCTGAGGCGCGACGAGCGCATATTTGCCGAGTTGAAGCTCGACCAGATCGTCGACTTGGCCGCTGTGCGTATACGCCTGCGCTCGCTTGCGTATGCCAACCGCAACCAGTCGGGCGGCGTCGAACTGCAGCAGGTGCGAGTGCCCGAGGGAGTGTTCATCCACGACTTGCATGTCGGCGGCAATTTCGATACGTACGTGAGGTCGCGCAAGCTCGGCGCTTCAATAGTGCGCGCCCTGCGCGAAGCCGGATGCGATGGCGCCGTGGTGCAAGCAGAAGACGGATCGTGGCCGGGACTGGACTCCGATCAAGCGCAATGGGCAGATGACTTGGCCGTGCTGGATTACCGCCTATCGTTCCTCGCGGACGGGAAGGCGCCCGGGGATCTCTCCGGGTTGGCGTTCTTGGCGTTTTGCCGCAAGGACGGAGTGTTGATCCTGCGGTCGTGGGAAGAGGTCCGATCGTTCTGGGAGCTTCGCAGGGACGAGATTGCAGCCGAGCGCGAACGATTGCGCGTGAAAGCCGAGCGCGACGCCGAACGCCAAGCTGAGGCTGCACGGCGGATGTCGTTGCAACAGGTGCGTGACGCGCATCGGCAACCGGAGACCCCTCAACCGTTTTCGAGTCTCGCCGACCGTTGGGGCGCTTTCAACAGCTTCCCGGTCGATATCGCCTTCCCCGACGAGGTCCCGCCTCCGGGGCTTACCGGCTGAACGAGCCGCCTTGCTCGCCAAAGCGGCTCGAAACCGATCAGAGCAGCTTACTCCAAAGCGTCAATGCGGGCGTTAAGGTCGTCTTTGCGCTGGTCGAGCATCAGTTCTTCGTTGTGTCGATAATAGCTATCGCATCCGAAGCGACCGATGAAGCGCGAGTGGGTCTTGCGGGCGGTTAGCTCCGTGACGAACAAGAGCATCTCCTTGTCTTCGCCGAACGCTTCTCCGAGGAACGCGAACGCCGCTTCAAGTGCCGACCTGCCGTCGTCTGCGATTCCGCTGAGCGCGTCGACTTCTGCCATGTATTCACGCTGCAGTTCGTCGAAAGCTGCGGCGTGCAGGTCGACGCCCTCGCGCACAAGGCGTGCCTGAAGCGATTTCACCAAGTCGAGCGAGCGTTTGGCGCCATGCAGCCATTCATCGGCGGCGGTTCCCGCCGAGATGCGGCGGTCGAGCTCTTCGCGCATGTGAGTCGTCTCGGCGTCGAGGGCTTCGTCGAGCGCCGTTCCTCCGGAAGCGCGCTCGCGGACCGACTTCAGGGCGTCGCGCGCGCCCAATACGGCGGTTTCGCGATCGAGTGCAATCCCGAGCTTGCTTTCGAGGCCGTCCAGCAGCAGGCCCAGGAACGCGATGCGCTCGTCGAGCTTCGCCTCCTGCGCCCGGTGCAAGATGTCCTCGGGCATTTCGCCGGCAAGTATGTCCGAAACGCGGTAGTCGGAGCGGTACTTGCGGAACAGGTCGTAGTACACCGCGAATTCCTCGGCAATTTCGGGGTCTTGCACGTACTGTTCGATGAGCGATAGGTCGACTGGTTTTTCCAAATCCTCGAACAGGCACATGATTTCGGACAGGTCCGACCATCCCCGGGCGCTGACGAATCGTTTCGCGGTGCGGGTCGATTCCACCGAGTAGAAGCTGTCGGGCTTGACGTCGAGGAACGAGAGAATGGCGGGATGCGCGCCGTTGTCGCTTGCGTATGCACGCCATGCATCGTAATCGGGTTCGACGACGATCTTGCGCAAGCGGTCGAGCGTTACGATATCGAACTCGTGAACCGATTTATTGTAGGCGGGTGGGTTTCCAGCGCAAACGACGATCCAATTGTCGGGCACGTGGTGTCGTCCGAACGTCTTGAATTGCAGAAACTGGAGCATGGATGGATAGAGGGTTTCCGAGACGCAGTTGATCTCGTCGAGGAACAGGATACCTTCGCAGAGCCCCGTGGCGTCCATGTAATCGTAAATCGACGCGATTATCTCGGACATGGTGTATTCGGACACGTCGAACTGCCCGGCTGCGTATTCTCGATGCGTGATGAAGGGCAGGCCCAATGCGCTTTGCCGCGTATGATGGGTCATGGAATACGAGACCAGCCCGATACCCAGTTCGTTGGCGATTTGCGCCATGATAGCCGTTTTCCCGATACCCGGTGCGCCCACCAGGAACAAGGGGCGCTGGCGTGATTGCGGGATGCGGTGAAATCCGGCGTCGTCCTTTGCCAAATACGCCTCGACTGTATCCTTCACCTGCTGCTTTGCTTGTGTGATGTTCATCTGGGTCCCCCTTTTCCAGCTTCTTCCGATCATTCGCTCTCAGCGCCACTGCTCTATGCCGTATTGGCTCAACACCGCTTTCGTCGCCCAAGGCGGCACGCGTCTCGGCCTGCCCTCGTCCTCGACGAACACGAAGGCGACGTCGTACTGAGGCGGGTCGTCGGGAAAAATGCCGTATCCGTCCGTGAAATAGACAAGGCCCCTCAAATCGGTGAAGGCGCCTTTGTCCAGAAGGTCGTCTACGTAGTCGAACACGGGGCGAAAATCCGTGTTGCCGAAGCCGTGCAACTCCAGTTCGCCCTGCTCTTCTTCGAATTGCCTGATGGACGTGATCACCGTGTCGGATTGCACGCGGGCGTCGCATTGGATCAGGTGGATGTTCACCTCGTCGCCGTATTCCTGCGTTTCCTTCAAGATCTCGAACGTGCGGGCGACGAACGTTCGCACCACCTCGCCAGAGCACGATCCCGAGGTGTCGAGCGCGATGGCGAAATCGCGTAGGCGGCGCTGTTCCTTGTATTCAAGGGGCTCTATCAATGGCATGTTGCCGTAGCGAGAGAGTCCGTATGTGTAGAACACGTAGTCGAATTCGTCATCGTTGATGCGCAGGTCCTCTCCTTCGGTGGCGAAGGTCCTAAGGAATTCCCCGTAGTCGATGGGCCTTCTGTTGGCGAGCTGCAGGTTTGCGCTCATCACCCCTGTTCCCCCGGAAGGCGATGCCGAAAACGCTTGCAGGTCGGTTTGGAACTGCTTGCTAATCTGCTCCCATTGCCTTTGAAGCTCCTGTATCGCAAGGTCGTCAGGGCTGGAGTTCCCGAAATCGACGTCGGCGTCGGGAGTTGGCGCCTCGCGCATTTCGCGTATGTCGTCGGGCCCGGAGTCGTTGTTTGCCGCGCGCTCCCCCTCGCCGTCGGAATTCTCCTCCGATGGCTCCGGTTCCTTTGGGGCGTCCTGCAACTCGATGTCTTGGCCGGGAATTTCGTCGGGATCGATGGAGCCGGCGTCGATGTCGTCGCGTCGGTCGTCTTCATGCTGCTTTTCTGCGCTGTGTTGAAACCGCCCGTCGTCTCCTCCCGATTCGGCGCCGCTTGCCCCCTTGGACGCATCGCCGTCCGCGTTCCCGTCTTGCGCATCGTCGTGTTTTTCGTCGGATCGGTTGTCGCGCGCCTCGTCGACCACGTTCTTGGCGGTCGAGCCGCTCTGCTTCTCGTAGCCGCCGCCTTCGTCTCCGCCGCTGTCGTATCCCAGGCCGCCTGCCACGGAAATCCATTCTTCATGGCTGTCGCGTGCGAAAAGATATCCCATGTGCATGAATTCCTGCAGGTCGATGCCGTGTCCCATCACGGACATCGGCTCGAGCTTCAATCGGGCGAGGGCGGCGTAGAGTTTCTGCGGCGTTAGCGTGCCGAACGCCCGCTCGAGCTTGTCGAGCGCTTCGTGGCGCAGGGGATCCCATTCGCTCGGGTGCAGTTGCTCTGCCAATTCCATTGCGCATGCTTCCACGCAGATGTCGGTTGCGATGGCCCACGCTCGGATATCGTCATGACGCCATTCCAGCGGCTGGCGGAACAGGCAGTGCAGGAGGGAGTGCAGGTAGTCGCGTGCGAGCTCGTCGGAAGACTCGCGAAAACGGGCGACGACCACCTCGGGGTTGTAATACATCGTGGCGTTGTTGGTTGCCAGCGAGCCACGTACTGCGCCGGGTTTTGTCGGCAGATGCCACAATGCTCGGCTGAAGAACCGAAACGACATCGTCAAAGAGGTGCGGCATTCGTCCATGATGTCGGCTGCGATCTCCGCAATGCGCGGATCGACGGCGAGCGGCCTCGTTTCCAGCGAGCCGTCGTCGTCCTCGCTGGAACCGGCCACCATGGCGCGCCCGCCCAGGCGCGTGGTCGTCCCGACTTTGCCCGTCTGGCCTTCTTTGGCCACATAGTCATCGGGGTTGCGGCTGAGCCCGTCGAGCGGATGATACGTGAGAAGGTTCATAGGGCATACCGTCCCTTCATGTCGTCGAAACGGCGCATGCGCAGATCGAGCAGGCTCGCCGCCGCCTTGACGTTGCTGCCGGTGTCGATGCTGTCCAGCACTGCGGGAAGCGAATCGGCTGTGAGGACGCCCTGATCTGCAAGTCGGTCGAATCCGCGCGAGTAGTTGCGTTTTGCGAATTCCCGGGCGATGGGCACGATGTTTCGTCGAAGGTCGTCGCGGAATTTGCTCTCGTGCTCCTGCGAAAGAAGCTTCGGGTCTTCGAGACGGTCCAGCTCGTAGCGGACCCGTTCGAAAAGATCCTTGCATTTGACCGCTTCGACGTCGGAGTTCTCGACGAGCTTGATGCGATCCAGCTTCGTTCCGGAGAGCGCATGCCGGATGGCCCGCCGCCCGTTTGGCCCCGCGATGGGGTGCAGTCGCACCGTGCACAGTCCTGCGGAGGTCTCCACTTCAAGTTCGAGAGTGCGTGGGGCTTCGGCGAACGAGAGGGAGGCTTCGCCGAAGGTTGTTACGCTTAAGGGGATGCGAAGCCATTCGACTTCCGCCACCCCGGCGAACGCATAGGGGCCCAGCTCGCTAACTTCGTCGGGGATGGCGACTTGCGTGTCGGGTCCCGTGTACATTCGTGCGACGACGCTTCGTTTACCCGTGCTGCCTCCAGGTGTTTCCGGGCTTTGCGGGACCGGGCTTCCGGCGTTTGGGACGGGAAGCGTGGCCCCGGCGCAGAAGACGACGTCGAACGCAGCGCTGATATGCGGGTTGGCTGCGTCGCTTTCCGGCATGCGGCTGTCGTGGGAAACGACGGCCTGGTTGTTCAGCGTGGCGGGCATGGTCATGTCGAAAGCCGCACCGCCCGCTATGTCGAGCGTTGCCATGGTCGTTCCCGTTGCGCTTGGCGAACCGCCGAGGGCATCGGGGCCGGCGTTGGGGTCCGGCGAGCTGCTCGCTGCGGTCGTTCTCTCGCAGAGCATGCCGCCTTCCACGAAGAACGAGGGGTTGCCCGCCTC
>CAMOUE010000100.1 GCA_946626265.1 uncultured Eggerthellaceae bacterium
CGTCGTCCGGGGGCACCACGCCCGGCGGTCGCGGCGCAAAAACGGGGAAGTGCGCGGCCCCCCGTCGACCAGCGCGCACGGCAACAACCCCACACACCAGGCACCTGACATCCCAGGGGGAGTCATTAGTTGAAAGCGGGTGCATCGCTTGGCGCACGATGGCGCCCATGCGCAAAACAGGCGAGCCCATGGATGGACTCGCCTGGTCGTTGCTGGTGCCCGAGGAGAGATTCGAACTCTCACGTGTTTCCACAAAGGTTTTTGAGACCTCCGCGTCTGCCATTCCGCCACTCGGGCGCGAACATGAATTATAGCGAAAGCTACACACATTAGATACGAAAACGTGCAATGATGCATAAAGAAGATATAGCCGACCTGGAGCCAGCCTGGTTCACGCGGCCAGCGCCACCGCACGGCCCGCGCGTCCACCCGTATACGCCCCAGCGCCACCGCCCGACCCGCGCGACCGCGCCACCGCCCGACCCGCGCGACCGCGCCACCGCCCGGCCCGCGCGGCCGCACGGCTTGCGCCCCAGCGTAGCGAAGCAAGGAGAGACTAATGGCCACCGATGAATTGCGGAAAGACATCGAGCGCTACATCGACGAGAAATGGGACGAGGTCATAGCCGACATGGAGGCGCTCATCGCCATCGAGAGCGTCGAGGACCTCGACAGCGCGACGCCCAACGCGCCGTTCGGCCCCGGGCCGCGCGCTGCGCTCGACAAGGTGCTCGAGATAGCCGCCCGTATGGGGTTTGCCACCCACGACTGCGAGGGATACATCGGATACGCCGACATGCCTGGTGAAACGGACGAGCAGATCGGCATCATCGGGCACGTTGACGTCGTGCCCGCCGGTCCCGGCTGGACGTTTCCCCCGTACGGCGTAACGCGCAAGGACGGTTACCTCATCGGTCGGGGCGTGAGCGACGACAAGGGACCTGTTCTCGTCGCCCTGCACGCCGCCCGCTTCTGGCTCGACCGCATGGCGGCTTCTGGAAAACGGTTCCCCAAAACGCTCCGCATCCTGTTCGGGGCGAACGAGGAGACGAACATGAAAGACGTCGCGTACTACCGCGAGCATTATGCCGACCCGTCATTCCTGTTCACGCCTGATGCCTCGTTTCCCGTGTGCTATGGGGAAATGGGCATATGCAGCGGCACGCTCACGAGCGCGCCCGTGAGCGACGGCGTTATCGAGTCGCTCGAGGCCGGCGTTGCCGTCAACGCCGTACCCGGCCAGGCCGAGGCCGTGCTCCGCGCCGCCGCCCCCGCCGCCGCGCCCACCGCCGCGCCCACCGCCGCCCCCGCCGCCGCGCCAGCCCCCGAGCCCGCTGCCGCGCTCGCAGGCGCCGAGGCGGTCACGGTCACGCGACAGGGCGACTCGGTGCTCGTCCACGCGCAGGGCAAGTCCGCCCACGCCTCGACGCCGGAGCTCGGCGAGAACGCAATCGACGTGCTGGCCGGCTACCTGCTGGCAAACGGCGTGCTCGCTCCCGACGAGCAGGCGTTCTTCGAGCTGGTGCGCAAAGTCACGTCGCACTCGGACGGTTCGGGGCTTGGCGTCGCTGCCCGTGACGAGCATTTCGGCACCCTCACGGCCGTCGGCGGCATGCTCTGGCTCGACTCGGGGGCGATCAAGCTCTCGATCGATTTCCGCTACCCGACGACGATGTCGGCCCCGGCAATAGAGCGAAAGGTCAACGAAATCGCCGGGCAATACGGCGCGACGTTTTCGATGGAACACGACAAGGAGCCGTTCCTCATGGATCCCGGCATGCCGGCGGTCAAGGCCATGCTCGCGGCGTACGAAGCCGCAACGGGCGAACATGTCGAGCCATTCACGATGAAGGGCGGCACGTACGCGCGCATGTTCGAGACCGGCGTCAGCTTCGGACCGGACCGCCCATGGGAGGAAAAGCCCGCGTGGGTGGGAGGGATGCACGGTCCCGACGAGGGGATTTCCGAAGGTCTGCTCAAAGAGTCGTTCGAAATCTACGTCAGGACAATAGGCAGCCTTTTACGTGGCAATCTGTAATACCCTGTTATGCGATTGTTGCTTGAATCTCCGACGAACGGTAGTTTTTCGCCTCTCAGCGGCTAATTATCGGCGGTGAGCGGTATTTCTAAGAAAAAGTGTTAAAGTATCGCTACAGGCGTCATCAAGGAGGGACCTAAAGTGCTGAAGGCAATGATTGTCGACGATGAGGCTCCTGCGCGTTCAGAGCTTCGATTCTTGCTCGACGAGCTTGGCCAAACCGAAGTCGTGGCCGAAGCGGCAAGCGTGCGCGAGGCTATCGAGAAGTTGAAGGACTACCCGTGCGATGTCATCTTCCTCGACATCAACATGCCGGAGGCCACGGGCTTGAAGCTGGCCGAGGCCCTGCAGACCCTCAAGTATCCGCCGAGCGTCGTGTTCGTCACCGCCTACAGCGAGTTCGCGCTCGACGCGTTCAAGGTGAACGCGGTCGACTATCTGGTGAAACCGGTCGAGACCGAACGTCTCGCCCAAGCCATCGCCCGCGTGCGCGAGAACGTCGCCCTTCACATGCAAGCCCAGAAGTCCGAGCGCATCTCGGTCGAGAAGGGTGGGAAGAAAATTCTCATCTCCATCGACAAGATCCGCTTCGTCATGGCGCGCGACGACTACGCGTACCTGCAAACGGACACCGACCGCTATTTCTCGACCGTCAGCCTGGCGCAGCTCGAGAAACGTCTGGACGGGCACGGATTCTTCCGCGTCCATCGCGGATACCTCGTGAACCTGTCCATGGTCGAAGAGGTCGAGTCGGTATCCGGCGGCACGTTGCTCCTCACGCTCAACGGCGTCGACGACAAGATTCCCGTCTCCCGCCGCCGCGTCTCGCTGCTCAAGAAGGCCCTCGGAATCTAGCGGCGGTTCGCCAACGGGCCGCCCGACCGTCCGACCGGCTGCTCGCTCGGCATACGCGCGAAAGCGCCCCGATAAACAATAACAAGAAAGGCCAGCTCATGCTGGCCTTTCCGTTTGCTGAGCGCCTCACGCTGTCAGCGCATCGCCCGATCTCGGGCGATGCGTCCCGCCACGGGCTCGCCCGATCTCGGGCGATGCGCCCCGCCGCGGGTTCGCCCAAACACGGGCGGCATGCCCCGCAAAGCCTATTTCGTCCCGAAGATGCGATCGCCTGCATCGCCGAGGCCCGGCACGATGTAGGCGTTCTCGTTCAGGCACTCGTCAATCGCTGCGACGTAGATGTCGACGTCGGGGTGCTTCTCCTGCACCAGCTTGATGCCCTCGGGTGCGGCCACGAGGTTCATCAGGCGGATATTCTTGCATCCGCGCTTCTTCAGGCTGTCTATGGCGTCGACGGCGCTGCCGCCGGTGGCCAGCATCGGGTCAACTACGATGACGATCGAATCCTCGAAGTTCTCGGGCATCTTGTAGTAGTACTCGACGGGCTGGTGCGTGGTCTCGTCACGGGACAGGCCGATGTGCCCGACGTGCGCGAACGGCATGAGCTCGAGCATCCCGTCGACCATGCCCAACCCGGCGCGCAGGATGGGCACGATGGTGAAGAAGTTCTCCTTCAGCATGGGGAAGGTGCCCGTGCTGACGGGGGTCTCCACGGTGACGAGCTGCGTCTCGAAATTGCGCGTGACCTCGTAGCCCATGAGCTCAGAAATCTCCTTGAGCAGCAGGCGGAACTCCTGTGTCGGGGTGCTGGCACGGCGCATGCGCGTCAGCTTGTCCGAGATCAGCGGGTGGTCGAAAACATGGACTTCGCTCATGAAGTGCTCCTATCGGTTGAACGAGGTTGAATCGCGTACGTGGCACCTGTTTCGAAGATGCTGCGTCCATTATAATCAAGCGCGATGATTTACTCCCGAAAGGATCGCGCATGGCAGAATTCGAAGTTCCGACAATGGGTTCAACCGACGCCCCCGATGCGGTATACGATGCCCGTACGTTGGGCAAGCCGCGGATGGTGCTGTTCGGCCTGCAGCACATGTTCGCGATGTTCGGGGCGACGATTCTGGTGCCGGTGCTCACGGGGCTGTCCGTGCAGGCGACGCTTTTGTTCGCCGGCTTGGGCACGCTGCTGTTCCATTTCCTGTCGAAGGGCAAGGTACCGGCGTTCCTCGGCTCGTCGTTCGCGTTCATCGCCGGCTATGCGGCCATCGCGCCCAACGGCGAGACCGCGCTCCTGCCGTACGCGTGCCTCGGCGTCGCGTTCGCGGGCTTGCTGTACCCGGTTCTCGCCGGCCTGTTCAAGGCGTTCGGCGCCAAGAAGGTCATGCGTTACTTCCCGCCGGTCGTCACCGGGCCGATCGTCATCTCGATCGGGTTGATTCTTGCGAGCTCGGCCATCACGAACTGCCAGACGAACTGGGTCGTCGCCATCGTCGCCATCGTGACGATCGTCGTGTGCAACATCTGGGGTCGCGGCATGATCAAGATCGTCCCCATCCTCATGGGCGTCGTCGTCTCGTACGCCGTCGCGGTCGCCTTGGGCGAAGTCGACTTCTCGGGCGTGGTCACGGCGCCGTGGATCGGACTTCCCGTCGCATGGGAAAACACAGTGTTCGGCCTGTTCGCAAGCCCGACCTTCGATCCGGGCCTCGCGGTTACCGCCATCATCACCATCATGCCCATCGCGCTCGCCACGATGATCGAGCACATCGGCGACATCTCGGCCATCAGCTCGACGTGCAACCGCAACTACATCGCCGAGCCGGGCTTGCACCGCACGTTGCTCGGCGACGGCGTCGCGACCATCCTGGCGTCGCTGTTCGGCGCGCCGGCAAACACGACGTACGGCGAGAACACGGGCGTGCTGGCGCTCACGAGGGTGTTCGACCCGCGTGTCGTGCGCATCGCGGCGGTCTTCGCCATACTGTTCTCGTTCTGCCCGAAGTTCGCGGCCGTCATCGGCGCGATGCCCGCCAGCGTCATCGGCGGCGTGTCGATCATCTTGTACGGCATGATTTCCGCCGTCGGCGTGCGCAACCTCATCGAGAACCGCGTCGACTTCCTGAAGAGCCGCAACATCCTGATCGCAGCGCTCATCTTAGGGCTGTCGATCGGCATCGCGTACAGCGCGGCAGGCGCGATCATCGTCCCCGTCGGCGAGATCACCATCTCGCTGTCGGGCCTGGCGGTCGGGTCGCTCATCGGCATCATCCTGAACGTCGTCCTGCCGTACCAGGATCCCGTGGAGGTCGGCAAGCCGCCGACGCCCGAGATCAAGCAGGAGACCGCCGACTAGGGGCGCCTATGCCGCAAGGCGGGCGCCGGTGCCGCCGGGCGAATGAAACGGCTTTTTGACACGCGCCCGTCGCGTTCGTCCGAACGGCTTGCTACTGATATACTCGTCGTGATTGAAAACACGAGAAAGGCACCCGTCTATGGCGAATCGCGATATAACCATCCCCTCAGGCCCGGACCGTACAGGCGAAATCGACTTGCAGCCGATTGATTTCGGCGATTTGCCTGCTGCCCGAAACGCGCAGGCGGGCGAGGGCGGGCAGGCGGAAGCGCCTGCTTCGGCAACGCAAGCGGACAAGGCCGACAGAGCCGGCAAGGCCGAGGCGTTCACCGCCCGTGCGGGCGGCCGTCCTGCCAGGAAGGCCGAGGCGCCGGCGGGCGAGGGCGCTGACGCCGATGTCGAAGCCGATGCCGACTCCGAAGGGTCAGCGGGGCCGCAAGCGCTCGACGACGTGCAGATGAGCTTTGCCGCGTTGAAGGACTCAATCGGGCAGAGCCGCGAGCTGAAGGCGCGCGAGCGCGAGCGCGACGCGCTGCTCGAGCAGCTCCACGCCGACCGCGAGGAACTCGCCGACCGCGAGAACATCCTGGCGAACTACGAGTCGCTCGTATACGAGCAGGACCAGATCATCTCCGAGAACAGCCAGCGCCGCGACTCGCTCAAGGCGCAGCTCAACGAGGCAACCGCCCGTCTCGACGAGACGAACGACGCGCTCGACCGCATGCGCGAGTACCATTCCACCCAGATCCAGCCGCTCGAATCCACGCTCGGCCGCGCGAAGGCGGCCGCCGATCAGGCCAAGAACGACGAGCGCAGCCGCAAGACCGAGCTCAGCGCCGCCGAAACCGAGCTGCGCCGTGCGGAAGACGAGAACGCCTCGACCATGGCAGCTGCAAAGCACCAGGTCGTCGAAGACGCCTACAACGAAGCCCGGGCGCGCAGCGAAGCCGCCAAGGAGGCGCTCGCCCAGGCGCAGGAGGCCTACGACGAGCTCAGCGACCAATTCGACGCCCAAGAGGCGCCGCTCGAGCGCTCCATAGAGGACCTCGAGGCGCAAATCGTCGAGTTCAAGGACGAGATCGCCCAGCTCGGCGAGGTCATCTCGACCGCCCGCAAGCGCCGCCAGTTCTGCGATTCGGTCTACCAGTATCCCGACGAGACGGCATCCTTGCGACGCGACGTCGAGGCCGACGAGGCGACCGCGCACCGCATGCAGCAGGAGAACGACATGCTGCGCGACCAGCTCGAGCAGAGCAAGGCGCAGTCGAAGAAGGCGAAGATAGCCATCGCGATCGTCATCGTGCTCGTCGTCGTCATCGTCGCCGCGTTCGTCGTCACGGGCCTGCGCGCCGGCTAACGGCGTGCTGCGAAAGCGCGCGAACCGTTGATGGTCGAGCTCACAGATCTGTCCGACCGCCTGCTGCGGCCGTTTTCCGGCATGACCGACGGCCAGCTGCGCCGCGGGGAGGGTTTTAGGCGCGATAATCCGCAAGGCCTGTTCATCGGAGAGTCGGGGCGCGTGATCGAGCGCGCCCTCGATGCGGGCGTGCGTCCCTTGTCGGTGCTCGTCGACGAGCGCTGGCTCGCGCACGACCGCGCGATCGTCGAGCGCATCGAGAGCGAATGGCCCGATGCCGTCGTGTTCCGCGCCACGCCGGAGCAGTTCCGCGAGATCACCGGCTACGAGGTGGTGCGCGGCGCGCTCGCGTGCTTCGAGCGTCCGGAACCGCGCGGCGTGGCCGACGTGCTCGACGGGGCGCGTCGCATCGCCATTCTCGAGGACGTCACGAACTACGCCAACATGGGCGCCATCTTCCGTTCGGCGGCGGCGCTCGGGATGGACGCCGTGCTCATCTCGCCTTCGTGCCACGACCCGTACTACCGCCGCTGCGCCCGCGTGAGCATGGGCGCCGTGTTCCAGGTGCCGTGGGCGCGCATCGGGGGAGACCGCGAGTGGGCGCCGGCGCTCGTGCCCGAGCTGCGGGCGTCCGGGTTCGCGACGGTGGCCATGGCCTTGCGCGAAGACTCGATCGGCCTGCGCGACCCGCGCCTCGCCGCCGCCGGCAAGCTCGCCGTCGTATTGGGCACCGAAGGCGACGGCCTGCTCGATTCCACGATCACAGCGTGCGATTACACGGTTCTGATTCCCATGGCTCACGAGGTCGATTCGCTGAACGTCTCCGTGGCCGCCGGCATCGCGTTCTGGGAGCTGACGCGCTGAGGAGAGCGGCGCAGTCTAAAGCTGCGCGCCTTCGGCATTGTTGCCTTGAGTTGCGCCGCCCTCAGCTATGCGCCCAAAGCCGCGACGCCTTAGAACAGGATGCAGCCGGTGAAGCTGATGGTGTTCTCGCCATGGTTGTACGCGATGCCCGCTTTCGTGCAGATCTCGTTTACCACCAGGCCCGAAGCTTCCATGGACACGACCATCTTGTCCGGGAAGCGGCACGGGGCATCCGGGTAGCTGCACTCTTTGCACAGCATGCACGCTCCGGCGCCGAGGGGCATGAACGCGAAATCCTGCTCCTGAAGCTGCTTGACGAGGTCGCGGAACCGGTCGTCTTGCGTGGTGGCGGTCTCCATGACGGTCTCGAAATCGTACGGGTCTTCCATCTGGCCGACGGATTGGACGACGACGCACTGGTCGAACGCGCGCATACGCTGCTCGTATTCCTCGATCTCGCCGCACGCCGGCGGGCACGACCACGATTTGTCGTAGTGCTGGCAAAGGTTCGCCGCGCACATGTCGCGCACTTCCGGCTGCGTGCGGAACCCTTCGGTTGTGCATTTGCCCACGAAGTCGAAACCTACTTGCTCGACGAGCTGGTCAACTACTGTTTTCGTATCCATTACTAAACTCCCTAACAATTTGGTGGGATGAAGTATAGCACGCGGGGAGCGCACGGGAAGCATGCGGGAAGCGCGCGGGAAGCATGCGGGAAGCG
>CAMOUE010000101.1 GCA_946626265.1 uncultured Eggerthellaceae bacterium
GGTCAGACCCTTTTTACACATTTTTTAGAAACTTAGGTTACATGCCACGAGTAGCTAGGAAAAGAAGCGAGGCGGATATCTACCACGTGATCGTGCGTGGCGCCGGCCGTCGCATCCTGTTCGAGAGCGACGATGACCGCCGCACGTTTTTGCGCATGCTCCAAGCCGCGCTCGAGCGCGCCGGCGGCCGCGCGCTCGCATGGTGCCTCATGTCGAATCACGTGCACATGCTGCTCAAGGTCGACTTCGAGGCCCTGTCTCGTATGATGCAGAGCCTCACCAGCGGGTATGCGGTTTACTACAACAATGAGCACGGCCATGTCGGCCACGTGTTCGCGGGCCGATTCAACAGCGTGCCTGTCGACAGCGACGAGTACCTGATGACGGTCGTGCGCTACATCCATTTCAATCCCGTGAAAGACGGGCTGGCCCCGACATGCGCGTATCGTTGGAGCAGTTACGGCGACTACGTGGGGCCGGGTGCTGGCGCGGTCGGCGAAAGCGCGGGCAACGGCGCAACCGGCGCCGTCGCCGGTGAAGGCGGCACCGCAATCGGCGTCATCGCCGGTGAAGGCGGGTTCACCGAAACCGGTTTCGTGCTCGACGCGTTCGGCGGGTTGAGGCAATTCGTCGACTTCCATCGCGTTGGAGCCGACGACGAGTTGGGCGCGTTGCCCGAGCTGGAAAGCGCCGGAAGGCGCCACGACGACCGCGAGGCGCTCGAGGTTGCGCGCCGCGTGCTCGGCGAACAGGGTCTTTCCGAACTTGCAGAACTCGATAGGGCGCAACGCAACGAGAAGATCGCCCTGCTGAAACGCTCCGGCCTGACGACGCGGCAAATCGAGCGGTTCACCGGCATCGGCCGGGGCATCATCGACCGCGTGAAGTGGAGAGAATGAGAAAAACTCGCTGAACGATGCTTTATCACTCTACTGTGCTAAAGTATCACGAGCATCAGACAGCAAAAATGTGTAAAAAGGGTCTGACCCTTTTTACACATTCCGACGAGGAAGAGAGCTATGGAGTTTACGACACCGCAGGGATTCCGCGACGTGCTCGCCGACGAGGCGTCGGCGCGCGAGCAAATGGTGCGCCGCGTCCAGGACCTGTTCGCGCAGGCAGGATACGTGCCCATCGAGACGCCCACGCTCGAGAGCATGGCCGTCATGCAAGAGGGCGGCCGCGTGCCGGCCTCGCCGTTCAAGTTCTTCGACGCGCAGGGCAACCTGGTCACGATGCGTCCCGACGTGACGCTCCAGGTTGCGCGCATGTGCGCGACGCGACTCGGCGATGCGCCGGGCCCGTTTCGTTTCCGCTACATCCAGCGCGTGTTCCGCGAGGCGGAAGGCCAGACGGGCGCCGATGCGCGCGAGAAGAAGCAAATCGGCATCGAATGCATCGGGACATCCGGCCCCGAGGCGGATGCCGAGGTCGTGGGCTTGTTCGCGCGTGCCATGAGCGTCGCGGGCGTCGAAGAGTTCAAGCTGTCCATCGCGACGGTCGGCGTGCTGCGCGCCCTGCTCGCGGCTTCGAGTGCGCCGGCCGAATGGAAGTCGAGCGTCCTCGAGGCGTTTCACGATTCGAATTTCGTCGAAATAGACGCGCTGTGCGACCGCGGCGAGGCGAAGGGGTCGAAGTTCGCGCCCGTCATCCGCAAGCTCGCACGCGTGCGAGGTGGCCGCTCGGTCATCGGCGACGTGCGCGCCCTTGTCGCCCCGTTCGGCTGCGACGGCGCCCTCGACGATTTCGAGCGCACGTGCGATTTGCTTGCCGAGCAGGGGCTGGCCGAACGGATCGTCATCGACTTCTCGGTCATGAGCTCGTTCGACTACTACACCGGCCTCGTGTTCGAGGCGTTCGCGCCCGGATTGGGCACGCCGCTCGGCAGCGGCGGGCGCTACGACAACATGATCGGCGTCTACGGCGCCGACCGCCCGGCCGCGGGTTTCGCGTTCTACCTGGAAGAAGTGCAGGCTGCCATACAATGCGCCGAAGCCGCGTCCCGCGCGACCGACGGAAAGCCGCTGCGCGTCGCCGTGCCGAAGGGGTCGCTTAACCCCGACTCCATCGAGGCGCTCGAGAGCGCCGGGCTCGACGTGACGGGGCTTGCAAACCCCGGCCGTTCGCTCATCATCAGCAACCCGGGCGTCGACTACATCATCGTGCGCCCCTCCGACGCGCCCATCTTCGTGGAAACGGGCGCGGCCGATTGCGGTATCTGCGGCGAGGACTCGCTGCTCGAATCGGGCGCCGACGTCGTGGAACTCGTCGACTTGCGCTTCGGCGCCTGCCGGTTCATAGTGGCCGAGCTCGACGGGGCGACCGAGCGCACGAAGGAGCATTACCGCCAGCTCGGCAGCATCCGCGTGGCCACGAAGTACCCGCGCATCGCGCGCGCCCACTTCGCCCGCCGCGGCACCCAGGCCGAAATCGTGCAGCTGCATGGCAACATCGAGCTCGGCCCCTTGACGGGCATGTCCGAATGCATCGTCGACATCACGGCCACGGGCACGACGTTGCGCGAGAACAACCTGGTCATCACCGACGAAGTGCTCTCGTCGACTGCGCGCTTCTTCGCGAACACGGCATCGTTTCGCACTGACGCCCGCGTCCGCGCGCTCGCCAAGAACCTCAGCAAGCAGGCCAAGGACCGCGACCTCAAAGTCACGGCCGGCGGCGCAGTCGTGTAGATACGAGCAAAAAGGTCAGGAATGTGTAAAAAGGGTCAGACCCTTTTTACACATTTTCGAAGGAAAGGAACAGTCAGAATGCGTCGAGTCATATTGAAAGAGGGCGAAGTCTTCGACAACTCGCACCTGCAGCGCAAGAGCGCGTTCAACGCAAAGGCCATGCAGATCGCCACTGAAATCGTCGAGGACGTGCGCCAGCGCGGCGACGAGTGCCTGCGCGAGCTCACGGCGAAGTTCGACGGCGTCGAGGTCGAGAACTTCCGCGTGCCCCAGGAAGCGATCGACGCGGCCGTCGCCCAGTGCGACCCCGCGCTCGCCGAGGCGCTCGAGCACGCCGCGGCGCAGATCCGCGAATTCCACGAGCGCCAGCTCGAGCAGAGCTGGTTCGCCACGCGCCCGAACGGCGCGATCGTCGGCGCGAAGGTCACGCCGCTCGACTCTGTGGGCATCTACGTGCCCGGCGGGCGAGCGCTGTACCCGTCGACCCTGCTCATGAACGCGATTCCCGCGAGCGTCGCCGGCGTCGAGCGCATCGTCGTTGTGAACCCGCCCACGAAGGACGGCTCGCTCGACTCGGCCATCCTGAAGGCGTGCGAACTCGCAGGCGTCACCGAGATCTACTCGGTCGGCGGCGCGCAGGCGATCGCGGCTCTCGCGTACGGCACCGAGCAGATCGCGCCGGTCGACAAGATCACCGGCCCGGGCAACGCCTTCGTCGCCGCGGCGAAGAAGCTCGTGAGCGGTGATGTGGGCATCGACATGATCGCCGGCCCCTCCGAGGTGTGCGTCGTGGCCGACGAGACGGCCGATCCGCGCCTCGTGGCCATCGACCTCATGGCTCAAGCCGAGCACGACCCTCTGGCCTCGTGCTACCTGGTCACGTTCTCGGCCGAGTACGCCGACGCCGTCGAGGCCGCCGTGGCCGAGCATGTGAAAGATTCCACGCGCGCCGACATCACGATGGCTTCGCTCGACAACGAGGGCCTCGTCGTCGTGTGCAAGGATTTGCCGCAGGCCATCGGCGCGGTCAACGTCATCGCCCCCGAGCATCTTGAGCTGCATATCGAAAACCCCATGGACTCGCTTGGCGCCATCCGCCACGCGGGCGCCATCTTCCTGGGCGAATGGACGCCCGAGGCCGTGGGTGATTACGTCGCCGGTCCCAATCACACGCTTCCGACCGGCGGCACGGCGCGCTTCTCGAGCCCGCTTTCGACCGAGGAGTTCGTGAAGAAGTCGTCCATCATCCAGTATTCGCCGGCAGCGCTGGCCGACGATGCCGATGCCATCGTCAAGATCGCGCGCCACGAGGGCCTTTGGGCCCATGCCCGCAGCGTCGAGCTGCGCCAAGAGCAAAATGTGTAAAAAGGGTCAGACCCTTTTTACACATTTTCGAGCAAGGAAAAGGTGAAAACGAGCATGAAACAGCTACGACCGGCCGCGCCGCAGCTTGCGAGCATCGAACCGTACGACCCCAAGTACATTCCCGCCGACGTCATGATCTCGGCGAACGAGAACCCGCTCGACGTCCCGTTCGAGATCCGCCGCGAGATCGAGCGCGCCATCCGCAAGGTCCCGTTCAACCGGTACCCCGACCCGCTCGCCAACGGCCTGCGCGACCTCATCGCCGAGGCGAACGGCCTCGACCGCGACCAGGTCCTCATGGGCAACGGCGGCGACGAGCTGCTGTTCGACATCGCGCTCGCGTACGGCGGCCCGGGACGCAAATTCCTCAACGTCCCGCCCACGTTCAGCGTCTACGTCAACAATGCGCAGCTCACGAACACGGAAATCGTCAACGTGCAGCGCCGCCGCGACTTCAGGATCGACGAGTTCGCGGTCGTTAAGCGGCTCGAGCTCGGCGATATCGACTACACGATCATCACGAGCCCGAACAACCCGACGGGCGACATCGTTTCCAGCTCGTTCGTGAAACGCCTGCTCAACGCCTCCGATACGCTCGTCGTAATCGACGAGGCCTACTTCGAGTTCTCACGGTTCACCGTCCGCCACCTCATCGAGCAGTTCGAGAACCTCGTCATCCTGCGCACGTTCTCGAAGGCGTTCTCGCTGGCGGGCGTGCGCATTGGCTACCTGCTCGGCAGCGAGGCCGCGCTCCGCGAGCTGAAGAAGGTGCGCCAGCCGTATTCCGTCGATGCGGTGTCGCAGGCGATAGCACGCGTGGTCTACGAGCATCGCGCGGAATTCGAGCCGGGCATCGACACCATCATCGAGCAGCGGGAACGCGTCATCGACGGACTCGGGGCGCTGCCGTACACCCAGGTATTCCCCTCGCAGGCGAACTACGTGCTGTTCCGCTTCGACCAGCGTGTCGATGCAGCCGACGTGTGGAAGAAGCTCTTCGACGCGAGCGTGCTCGTGCGCGACTTCTCACGTGCGCCCGGCCTCGAGAACTGCCTGCGCGTATCGATCGGCACCGAGGAGGAGAACGACCGTTTCCTCAAGTCGCTCGGCGCAATCTTGGATTCGGTTGGGAAGTAACGCAAAAGCTGGCGTAAAAGCCACTGAAAAGGCGCGGCGGGGCCGGGGTTTGGGAAGCCCCGCGGCGTAGAAGGGAAGGAAACGCAATGGCACGCGAAGCGACGGTAGCGCGCACGACGAAGGAAACGGACATCGCGATATCGATTTGCCTTGACGGGCAGGGGGAAACGTCGATCGACACGGGGATCGGCTTCTTCGACCACATGCTCGAAGCGTTCGGCCGCCACGGCCTGTTCGACCTCGACGTGCGGGCGAAAGGGGACCTGCACGTCGACGGGCATCACACGGTCGAGGATTGCGGCATCGTACTCGGCAAGGCCGTTGCCGAGGCGCTCGGCGACAAGCGCGGCATCCGCCGCTTTGGCTCGATTGCGCTGCCCATGGACGAGACGCTCGTGCTCGCGGCCATAGACATTTCCGGCCGCGGCGCGCTGTACTGGGACATCGATGTCCCCTACGCCATGCTCGGCTCGTTCGATTCGACTCTCGCGAAGGAGTTCTTCATCGCGTTCGCGGCGAACGCGGGCATTACGCTGCATGTCCAGGGGCTTGCGGGCGAGAACACGCACCACATCGTCGAGGCGACGTTCAAGGCCGTCGCCCGCGCGTTGCGCCAAGCCGTCGAGTCCGACCCGCGTGCGGCCGACGCGCTTCCGACCACGAAGGGCGCGCTATAGCGAAAAAGTTGCAGGATGAGCCGAGGCGGCGATGAGCCGAGGCAACAGGGAGGCCGACCGATTCGCCGGCTCATTCGGAGAGGCCGGCTCATTGAGCCGAGGGGGCTTTTCCCGGCTCGTCCAGAAAGGCATCATATGATCGTAGTTGTTGACTATCATAAGGGAAACCTCAAGTCCGTCGAGCGCGGGCTCATCGGCGTCGGCGCCGATGCGCGCATCACCGACGATGCGGCCGAAATAGCCCGAGCGCAGGCCATCGTTCTGCCCGGGGTAGGCGCGTTTGCGGACGCGATTCAATCGATGCGCCAGCTCGGCCAAGACGAGCTTCTGCGCGAGCGGATCGCGGCGGGCGTTCCCTTCCTCGGCATTTGCCTGGGGCTCCACTTGCTCTTCGAAGCAGGCGAGGAGCACGCGCCTGCACCCGACCGGCCGACGCCGGGCCTCGCGATGCTGCCGGGCGTCGTGCGGGCTCTCCCGAAAACCGACGAGGCGGGCACCTCCTACAAGATTCCGCATGTAGGCTGGAACAATGTCGACTACGTCGGAGCGGGGAAAGACTGCGCCCTGTTCGACGGGATTCCCGACGGCGAGTTCTTCTACTTCACGCACAGTTTCGCCGCACCTGAAAGCGCGGCCACCATCGCGACGACGACGCATTCGTCGACGTTCCCGTGCGCCGTCGCGCTCGGTGAGCGCGCTTTCGCCGTGCAGTTTCACCCGGAGAAGAGCTCGGACGCCGGCGCGAAACTGCTCGCGAACTTCGTGGCGCTCGCCGGCGCGTAGGAGTTCGCAGGCGACCGCCCGCCCGCAGGCGCGACGTACCGTATCGGAGATTTCCCGCGCGTAGGCGCGGCGTTTCATCAGGCAGAAAGGCAACCACATGTACCTACTTCCCGCAATCGACATTCTCGATGGCAAGGCCGTGCGCCTGGCCAAAGGCGACTACGCACAGGTGACCGTGTACAACGACGATCCGGTCGAGCAGGCAAAGGTGTTCGAGGACGCCGGCGCCGAATGGATCCACATGGTCGACCTCGACGGGGCCAAGACCGGCGAGCCCGTCAACATCGGGATCGTCGAGCGCATTCTGGCGAATACGGACCTGAAAATCGAGATCGGCGGCGGTATCCGCACACTCGACGTGTGCGCGCGGCTGGCCGACGCGGGCGCGAGCCGCATGGTGCTCGGCACCGCGCTCGTGCGCGATCCCGATTTCGCCCAGGCGGCGATCGAGGAATACGGCGATATGCTCGCCGCGGGCATCGACGCCAAGGGCGGGGAAGTGGCCGTGGCCGGTTGGCGCGAGGGCTCGGGCGTTTTGGCGACCGACCTGGCACGCGAAATGGCCGCGCTCGGCTACCGGCATCTCGTGTACACCGACATAGCCCGCGACGGCATGCAGACGGGCATCGAGCGCGAGGCCTACGAGCGCATGGCTGCGGCGTTCGGGCATCCCGTCATCGCGAGCGGCGGCGTGGCCAGCATGGACGACATCGCGCGCCTTGCGCCGGTCGCCGCCAGCATCGAGGGCATCATCACCGGGCGCGCCATCTACGAAGGAACGCTGCCCCTGCGCGAAGCCATCGACGCCTGCAAGAATGTGTAAATGGGGTCAGACCCTTTTTACACATTTTCGTGTAGTTAAGGTTACAAATAAATGTGTAAAAAGGGTCTGACCCCATTTACACATTCTCATGAGGAGGAACGAGAAGATGCTGACGAAACGCGTGATCCCGTGCATGGACGTGAAAGACGGTCGCGTAGTCAAGGGCGTGAACTTCGTGAACCTGCGCGATGCGGGCGACCCGATCGAGCTCGCGCAACGTTACGACGAGCAAAAGGCCGACGAGGTCATCTTCCTCGACATCACGGCGACGAGCGACGACCGCGCGACGACCGTCGACTTGGCAAGCCGCGCGAGCGAGGAGCTGCATCTGCCCTACACCGTCGGCGGCGGCTTCCGCACGGTCGCCGACATCCGCCGCATGATCGCAGCGGGCGCCGACAAGGTGAGCATCAACTCGGCGGCCGTGAAGGACCCGACGCTCATCACGCAAGGAGCCGAGGCATTCGGCACGCAGGCGATTATCGTGGCAATCGATGCGAAGCGCCGCGCCGACAACCCGAACAAATGGGAAGTCTACGTCGCGGGCGGCCGCAAGGCGACGGGAATCGATGCCGTCGAATGGGCGGCTGAGGCGGCTCGGCGCGGGGCGGGGGGGATCCTGCTCACGAGCATGG
>CAMOUE010000102.1 GCA_946626265.1 uncultured Eggerthellaceae bacterium
GGTGCCGAACGCCGCCACGGACGTCTCGCACGTCGGCGACACCCCGTCCTCCGTGCACATCAGTGCGAACGGGCAAGACGGAGACGACGTCGACATCGTGATCAACGACTTCGACGAGAAGCTCAGTTTCGATGACGGCGAAGGAACCCAGATCGAGATCAACGGTGCGCCTGCGGCCGTAACCGGGCTGGGGGCGATCGTGGCTTCGTCGATCTTCTTCCTCGCGTTCCTCGTCATCCTCGCCGTCGTGCTCGCGTTCACGGCGTTCGTCCTGAACCCGCTCGAAGTGGGCGCGCAGAGGTTCATGCTGCGCAACCTCAACCAGCCCGCCGAGGTCAAGGAAGTGCCCTACGCATTCGACACCAATTACCGCGAAACCGTGAAGGGCATGTTCATCCGCGACATGTGCATCCTCGGCTGGAGCTTGCTGTTCATCATCCCCGGCATCGTCAAGTCATACGAATACCGCATGATGCCCTACCTGTACGCCGACGACCCGACCATGACCAAGGAGCGCGCGTTCGCCGAAAGCAAGCAGATGATGACGGGCCAGAAGTGGAACGCGTTCGTGCTCGACCTCTCGTTCATCGGCTGGAACATCCTCTCGGCGCTGACCCTCGGCATCCTGGCGATCTTCTACGTCAACCCGTACCAGGGCCAGACGAACGCCGCCCTGTACGAGAAGCTGCGCTACGGCCTACCGGCGCCCGCGCCTGTCGCGGCAACGCCGCAAGGTTTCGCTCCCGGCGCCGGCTCCCCGTACGGCCAGCAGGCATACGCGACCGGCAGCCAGCCGCCCGTTCCGCCGTTCGCCGCCGCTGGCGCGCCCGCTCCCGTGTGGGACGACGAGGCGAAAGCGCCCGAAGCGGAAGCCGCGAGCGAGCCTGAGGCCACGAGCGAGCCCGACCCTGCGACCGAGTCCGCAACCGAGCCCATGCCCGCGAGCGAGCCCGAGGCCGCGAGCGAGCCCACGTCCGCGGCGCCCGACGATCCCGTTGCGCCCGACTCGACGGAAGCGTAGTATCACTAGCAATCGAAAGCCCGCCTGCGGCGCCCGAGCGCCGCAGGCTTTCCGCATCCGGGGAGATGGAGCTGCCATGGCATACAGAATCCTCGTCGCCGACGACGATAAGGACATCCGCAGCGTCCTGCGACTCTACTTGGAAGATGCAGGGTACGAAGTCGCCGAGGCCGCCGACGGCGCGCAGGCGCTCGCGGCCCTCGAAACCCGGGGAATCGACTTGTGCCTGCTCGACATCATGATGCCCGAGCTCGACGGCTACCAGGTGCTCAAGCTCGTGCGCGAAACCGACGACGTGCCCATCATCGTCGTGAGCGCCAAGGGACAGGACCCCGAGAAGATCCTGGGACTGAACCTCGGCGCCGACGACTACATGGTCAAGCCCTTCAACCCGCTCGAAGCCGTCGCGCGCGTCAACACGAACATCCGCCGTGCGAAAGGCGCCCTTCCGCAACAGCGACCGCAACATACGGCGCCCGTGCTCCGTTGCCGCGACCTCGAGCTCGATCCCGAGGCGTGCGCGCTGTCGCGCGGCGGGAGGCCGATCGAGCTGACTTCGATCGAATACCGCATCATGGCCCTGTTCATGGAGCACCCCGGGCGCGTCTTCACGAAGCAGCAGATTTACGAATGCGGCTGGGACGAGAGCTACATCGCCGCCGAGAACAGCGTCATGGTCTGCATCAGCAAGCTGCGCTCGAAACTCGCCGACGACCCGCAGGCCTATATCAGGACCATCCGCGGACTCGGCTACCGGCTCGAGAGGTAACGCGATATGGCGAAGCGGAAAAACGGCGCGCAACCTTCTCCCACCGACGACCTCGCCACCGGATCGGGGAAGAGCAACCTGGCGTTCTACCTCATCAGCCGCTTCATAATCGTGCTGCTGATCGTCACGGCGCTCGAGTCGGCGATCGTCTGGCTCGAGAGCATCACGCTCGCGCCCCTGCTGCGCCAACTCGCCACCGCGACCGGCGACGCGCAATCGCTCGAGACGACTTCGGTCGTGGCGCTCGTCCAATGGGCCATCTCGCTCGTTTCGGCCATGGCGCAAGCGGACTATGCGCAGGTCGGCACCCTTGCCAGCCGATCGGCCGCCGTCGTGGTGCTCGTCGTCATGCTCATCGTGCTCGTCGCCCCCGTGCTCGTGGGCGCGATCGCGTTCTCGCGGCTGGTTCTGCGCAAGGTGCATGACCTCCAGGCGCAACGCGAACGCGAGCTCGAGGAGATCGAACGGCAACGCAACCAGTTCATCACCGACGTCGCGCACGACCTCCGCACGCCGGTCATGGCCATCTCGGGCATGGCGCACGCGTTGTCCGACGGGTTGGTGAAAGACGACGCCATGCGGGCCGAATACCTCAGCTCCATCTGCGAAAAGTCCGACAAGATGAGCGATCTGGTCTCCTCGGTGTTCGACTACACGAAACTCGGAAGCGGCTCGTTTGCCTTGCAGCGGGAGATCGTCGACCTCCCGCAACTGCTGTTGCAGGAAGCGGCTGCGGCATATACGGATATCGAGGACGCCGGGATGCACTTCTCGATTCACGTGCCCGAGGACCGCTGCGCAATCGATGCCGACCCGCTGCAGCTCTCGCGGCTCGTCGCCAACCTGATCGCCAACGCCGTGAAGCACAACGGACCCGGCACCGAGATAGCGCTCATACTGATGCGCCAAGCCGGCGCAGCCTTTGTCATGCTCGCCGATACCGGCGCGCCCCTACCGCAAGACCCGAACGTCTTGTTCCAGCCGTTCACGCAAGGAGACACCTCGCGCTCGTCCGCGAAGAGCGGCAGCGGCCTCGGGCTTTCGATCTGCAAGCGCATAGCCGACATGCATGGGTTCTCGCTGTCGGTCGCGCAGCCGTACGGCCGCTTCACCAAGGCGTTCGTGCTGCAGTGCGGCATCGTGGATTAGCCCCGCGACGCCGGCTTGCGCGGCGTCGCGGGCTAGAGCAACGTCGCGGGCTTGCGCTGCGCGCTGCGCGGCTACGCGAATGCGACCTCGAGCGTGTAGCTGTCGTCAACCTGCGCGACTATCGGCTGGTACACGTCGTATACAACCAATAGCGCCGCCTGATCCGCGTCGGCAAAGCATTCGTCCGATTCCAGCTCGTTGCGCATCGCGTCCTCGATAGAGCGCTCGAGCAGGTTCTGCTGCTCCTGGGTCAACTTCACGTCGCCGAACCCCAAGATGGCGTGCTGCGTATCCTCGAATTCGGTTTTCTCCAGGTCCTTCGTGATGTACTGCAGCCGCGCATGCGGAATGCGCACGGTGACGGCATGCGCCTGTTCGTCGACGTCGATGGCGTTTTCGTCCACCACGCCCATGTCGACGGTGAACACGCCCGTCCCGAAACTGCGAACGACCTTGGTCTTCGAGAAGACCGGGATATTCGCCAGCGCTTGCGAGATTTCGCTATCGACCTGGACATCCTGCTCCCACACGACGAGGTCGCGCTTCTGGCGCGCCTCCCCGAGAATCGCCTCGCCGATCTCGGCTTTGACGTTGCCCATGACGGCGCTTTCGGAAAGTTCGACCGCGACCGTAGGCTCTGGCTGGGGGAAAAGTATCGCCGAGAGACGCGGCCACGCGATGAACAGCAGCAATGCCACGATAGCTATTGCCGCGACCGCGAAGAACGCGGTTTTCGGAGAGATCTTCAGCTCGCCCTTCTTCGCGCTTTCGGCAGCCGAGCCCACGACCGCGCCCCCGATGGAGAGCGCCGCAGCCCCGACCTTCTCGATGGCCTCGCGCTGGACGTCGGCGGCGGCTTCGGCACGTGCGTCCGCCTCGGCCTTGGCCGCGGCAGACTCCTTCTCCCTTGCGAGACGTTCCTCCTCGGCGGCCTGTTCGGCTTCGCGTCGCTGCTCGCGCGCTTCCGAGGCGGCTTGCTTGTCGGCGGCCCTCTTCTCCTCGACGTCCTTGAGGCGCTTGGCCTGTTCCTCCGACTTCTTGCCGCTCACGCGCTTTCCCGTGCTGGAAATGTTGACGTCGCCGCTCATGTTAGGGCCTTCCCCGTTCGCCGTATCGCCCGACCGCATCCGAACTCGGCCGGACGACGCGCATTCCTCGAAACGATCGCCTACATTATGTCATTAAGTTGCAGTTCCTGAGCCGTTCTCTTCACCCCTTTCTCCGCGCCGGAAAGAGCGCGCCGGTAGTACCAGTCGCCGGAGTTCACGGCAATCTCGAGCCCGGTCGCCGCACGCTTGTACCACTCGTGCGCGCGCTCGAAGCTCTGCTCGCAGCCGAAACCGTTCTCGTAGGCATCTCCTAGCCGCAAGGCAGCACTTCCCCAGATGACAGGCATGTCGCGTTTGCTCAGCTCGAAAGCACGGCGGTACCACGCGAACGCACGCGTCGCGTCGGGCTCGCAACCCACGCCGTGCTTGTACATGTCGCCGAGCTTGTAGCAGCCTTCCGCGATGCCCGCTTCGGCAGCTGCCTGGCAGCACTCGAACGCGCGCACCTCGCGTGGGAACGGATCCGGCCAGTCCGCACCCGCTTCCACGTGACCGATGTCCCCGTAATAGCTTCCTTCGCAACGGTCGTAGCTATAGACGTATCCAAGGCACAGATACGCATACGGGTTGCCCTTCCCCGCCGACCGTAAGTACAGGGCCTCGGCCTGACGGAAGCAATCGATGCGCTTGGACCGGTCGGCCGGATCGGAATAGCTCATCGCCTCGTCGTACATTCCCCCGCCAAGATCGAGCGCGAAATAGCCGTCCGGATCGTTGCCTGGGTTGTACTTAATCATCGAGATACACCTCCATGTGAATCTTGTTCCAGTTGCCGACCTTCTCGTGGTGCGTGACGGTGGCCCCGACGCGCTTGCCCCCATCCATCAGGCGCGCGAGTATTTCGTTCTGATCGCACGGCACATAGCCCAGGCGCTTGCCGTTCGCAAGCACGCGGATGGCCCAGGTATCGTGGAGATTGCCCGGCTCACGCTCGAACGTGAGCTCCTGCTCGTCGGCGAGGCCAGCGACTAAATCGTCGATGCCGCGCACATGCGTCGTGCCCGCGATGCGCATGTCGTCCACCAGCACGATGCGGTTCGCGAACGGCGCCGGAATCGAGAGCGATGCCCCGGACGCCCCGCCGGCATTGGCGAAGCCCAGTCCGACGGGCAGCGTTGCCACAATGGAAGAACCGCTGTTCGAGCCCGCGGTTGCGTTCGCGCCCACTCCCGGGCTCACGCCCGCGCTTGTGTTCGCGCCCGCCCCCGTGCTCGCGTTCGCGGCCGCGTTCGCATATGCAGTCGATTTCATGCTACGCCCTCCCTTCGCCCATCAGTTGACGAAAATGCTCATCGTAAGCCGCCTTCGCCCGCTTCTGCTCCTCGGTCTGGCGCTTGAGCTGTTCGACGCGGTCGCACACCCAATCCGCGTCGGCGAGCAGCTCGCGAAGCGAATACGGCGGCACCGCCTTCAATTGATCGAGGCGGCTTTCCGTAACGCGAAGCTGCGCGGCGAGCAGCTCGCGCTCGGCCGCGAGCTCCGCAGGCTGCTCACCGCTGAGCTGCACGTCCTCGCGAGCAAGATGCGCCGTCGCGACCTCAACCGACCGAAGCGTTTCCAAATCGCCGTTCTTGAATGCCGCCTGCACGATCGCGAAGAACCGCATCCCCTCCTCCGCAAGATCCGGCCGCATGTCGGGATGAAGACGTTTCACAAGGTCGCGATGGAGTTTCTTGAGCTCACGCGACTCCATCGGCGACAGGGTCCTCGTGCGGGAGCGCTCGTCGAGGCGTGCGAGGTAGTCGTCGACTTGGAGCTGCAGCTGGACTTCCCAATTTCGCAGTTCCTCGTCGAGCTGCGCGTCGATATCGTCGACGACCTGCTCTTCAAGGCGCTCCCCGCGGTTCTTGCGCGCTTGCGCCAGCGCAAACCTGCGGCGCGCACGTCGTGCCTCGATCTGGCAACGGAAGAGCTCGTTCTCGTAACAGCCGATTTTCACGGCGTAATCCACCTCGATTTGCGGGTTGATCTGCAAGGATATCTCGTCTATCTCGAGAAGGCACTCCACGATGCGCGCGCGAGTCTCCTCGATTTCAGCGCAGAGGGCCTTGTCTTCGGCGCGGAGATTGCGGAGTTCGATGTTGCCCTCTTCGGTTCTCACACGGAGATTGCCGTCGTGAATGCTGAACATGCCTTCTGCTGGCATGGCGAAACGCTTGTTCATGATTGCCACCCTTCACCCTTCCCACATTCGCTTTTGCGGGACGATGAGATTGTCTCGCGGAATCACTATGCTGCGTGTACCATACATGCACCTTCGTTATCGGTTTTTTCGGCGTCTTCGGCAGCGATCGGCGAAGACAGTCCACCTGGCCCGAGGCAACGTGCCTACATGCGTTTATGCGACAATAGAACCGCTATTCATGTGGACAGTCGGCACCCTTCGGAGGTGGCACGTCGGCACCCTTCGGAGGTGGCACATTGGCTAAACGGGAATTGAAGTTGCATTCTGTCGTGTCTCCCACGCAGACGGTTGTCGTCTCCGCGTACGACGAGGAGGGAAAGCCACAGGCATGCACCTTGGCATTCTACATGGTGAGCAGTCACGTGCCGCCGTGCGTAACCGTGGCAATCAACGCGACGCAGAGGCGGAAGACCCTCGCGGCGATGCTGTCGAGCGGGGCTTTCGTGCTCGGGTTTCCAAGCGTGGACCAAGTAGCGGAAGCAGACTACCTCGGCGTCGAGTCAGGCTACAACGCCGATAAGCTGGCGAACATCGGCTACACCACGACTGACGCGGAGACGGTGAGCGCCCCGATTGTTGACGAATTTCCGCTATCGCTCGAGTGCCAGATTGTCCACACGGTCACGGTCGGGAGCCACACCCAAGTGACAGGCGAAGTGAAGCGGATCCTCGCCGACGAGTCGATAATCGACGACAAGGGAAATGTGCTCCTCGAGAAGCTTCGGCCCATCATCTACGACGAGGAGCAGCTGCGGTACCTATCCCTGGGCGAAAAGGTGGCAGATGCCTTCCGGACTGGCACCGAGCTGAAGAAGCGCCTGAAAGAGGGGTGACGCAGAAGTCGGCAAAACGGCGTTCGCTTTTCCGACCGATGCGAGGTCTGCTACGTGCGCCTGCACAACTGTCCCCAGAACGCGATCCAGCTGCGCGCAGGCGCAGCTCGTGCGCCTCGCTCATCCGATGCGCGAGGCGTACTTAGCCCGCAGCCCTTCGAGCCATGCAATCCGCCTCTTCGTCTCCTCGACCATGTAATCGCGTTCGTAGCTCCACAGTTCGAGGTATTCGCTGCCGCATTCCGAACCGCCCGAGACGATGAATGACGATTCGACTTCTTCGAGCGATTGCGTCGAATAATCGAGAGAGCCCCGCAGCCATGCAAGGCCCTCGTCGATGAACGAGCATATGCGCTCGGGACCAAGGTAGGCCATGCCGGCCAGTTCGAGAAGATACTCGTCGAAACAACTTCTGACCTGCGTGAACGGAAACGGTTTTTTGAGCCAGTCCGTGAGGGCGGCTTCCCCTTGGGGCGTGAGGCTATAGCACTTCCGATCGAGATGTCCCTCCGACGGAACGCAGCGGCACGTGAGCAATCCGTTTTCGGTCATCTGCCTGAGCGCCGGGTAAATGCGACTCAGATGAATGCGAACCATATTCCCGCTCGATGCGTCGATGATGGACTTCAGCTGATAACCGGTAATGTCAGGATGCATTTTGATCAGACCGAGCAGCGCGTTCTGGATTTTCACAAAGCGTTCCTCTCATAATTTAATGGGTCCAATTGTACTTTGCGAGAAGCACACCCTTACGGGAAACTATAGGGAAACTTTAGCCTCCTAAATTTATTTATAATTTGATATAACCTTGCCACAATAACGGTTACTCAGTATCATTTAAATGAAGTTGTGCCCATTTGGGGACATCGGACAACTGCCGCACTAGATGCTCCTCCAAGGCCGACTTCCCCCCACAACGAAGGCCCCTTTCGGGGCCTTCATCCTTTCATGGTGCTATTTCGTGATATGCGCCGCAGCCGCCGGGCGTCGTCCGCAGATCAGCGCACATCGCCGTTATTCTGCCGCGGCCGCCGGCCCGGGT
>CAMOUE010000103.1 GCA_946626265.1 uncultured Eggerthellaceae bacterium
GGGCGCGGGCGCGCAGGCAGGCGCCGACCATGCGAGCGGCCAAATCGCTACAAACGCCGGATCTCGTGCAGGGCCGGGACCCGAATGCACCAAATCCGGGGTTTGTCACGATTCGGGGGTAAATCGGTAGAGAGTCTCCCTTCTACGCGTCTTCAAGCCAGCCGGGACGCTCGACGCGCATCTTCTGGACGCCGTGCTTGAAGATTCCCGACGTTTCGGCGTGCATGATGGCGGCGCGAACGCGCTCGGGATCGGCGATAACCGAACCTGCCATGCAGTCGACGCCGTATTCGTAGAGCACCGGTGCCGGCACGACGCTCGGGCCCACAAGAATGCAGCTGCTCGGACCGCCCTTGGCGAGCTGTAGCAACCGCGGAAGCGTCTTGTTCGTAAGCGTGATGCCCGTGATGAAGGTAAAGTCCTGGTGAGGGATGATGTACTCGCAACCGGGATCGGGCACGTCGTCGCCGCGCGGGTTGCGTTCGAGAACGGTGAGCTCGCATTCGGGGGCAAGGCGCTCGATGAGCGGGAAATGCCCGACAACCGTCACGCGCTTGCCGGCGCAGAGCCGGCGGTACAGCTCGAAACCGTCGTTGGAGCCCTTCTCCTCTATCTTCATGCCAATCGCGGCAACGTTCTCGGGAGTCGAGTACCAGGCGTTAAGAGCCGCCACGCCGACGCTCGCCTCGAGGAAATTCCAGCTAGCGCATTGCGCAGCCAAATCGCGCAGTTCCATATGCAGCGCTTTTGAGCCCAACTGATACGATCCGCGACCGCCGCTCACGTTCATGGCCATTCCATAGCCGCTTTCCGCCTCGACGAGCGTCCAATGATTGCCAACCGCCACGTCCTTGACCGCAATGCCCTCGGGAACGCCCTCGACGAGCCGTTTGTACAGCTCCCATTCCGCGGGAAGCTGCTGCATCTCGTCCCAGCCTGGAATCCGCTCCCGATCTTCGCATGTGCCCATGACCTACCCTCCTCGCTCGGATTCTCAACCGTACGCGCGTGTAAAACACCCTATTACGCGATTAAATACATTACATCACAAATCGAACCATTCTGCACCTCGAATAATCTCGAGCTCGATTTCTTCGCCAGACGAAACGCCTCCCTCGCCTATCGGCGATACACGATGGGCATTCGAGGTCAGGCATTCGATTTGTTCTCCCCGCTTGAAGTTGTACGGATGGGCAACGAGCTTGTCGCCCTCCCGACGAACATCCCAACGGCCCAGCATGTCGAACCCCCCGAACGCATGGTAGTCGGCGTCGGCCACCGCACGCACGACCTGCCGACGCGGCATCGGCACGCCGAGCATGCGGCACACGATTGCCTGGAGGCACCAATCGGTCCCGTAATAGGCCGCCATCGGAGGGCCGGGCAAGTCGACGACCGGCTTTCCGTCGACCACGGCCATCATGAGCGGACGACCAGGCGCGGCAGCGATGTAGTGGTGGACGACCCGCCCGCGTGCTTCGATCATGCGCACGTTAAAGTCTTCTTCGCCGAGCGCCGACCCGCCGTTGATCACCACGAGGTCGGCAACTTCGAGCGCACGATCGAATGCGCGCTCCAGCGCAACCGGATCGTCGCGCACGATCGGGAACTTGACCACGCGCGCACCGTAGCTTTCGAGCATATGCTTGCACATGAGGCTGTTGGCATCGATCGTCTGCCCGCGTTGGGGCCGCGTGCCGTACGCGATCAGCTCGCTTCCCGTAGGAATGAACGCCACGACGGGCCTCTTGCGCACCTTGACGTCCGCGATGCCGCCCATGCAGAGCGCAGCTAGGTCGGTCGGGCGAATGATAGCGCCTGCTTTCAGTATCGGCTTGCCAGCCTGGACGGTCGCGCCGGCACGCATCGTGTTCGTCCCCGGTTCGACACGCACGTCGCAATCGAGCACGACCGAGCCATCGGGCTGAATCGCCGCCTTCTCGATCATGACGACCGCATCGAACTCGTCGGGGAAATCGTCGCCGGTGTCTGCACGGACGTAGTCGCAGCCGAGCCGCCAAGCGGACGTGTCGGGCAAGCCGTCCGCGAAGTCGGCCGAACGCACAGCGATGCCATCGCAGGCCGACGCGCGCACGACCGGAACCGTGACAAGCGATTCGACGCTTTCGGCAAGCACCCGCCCGCACGCCTCGTCAAGCGTGACAAGCTCGCTTTCGCACCGCGGCTCCCATTCTGCGAAGAAATCTTCGAGCGCCTGGGCGCGCGAGGGGAACCCGTCCATTTTCTTCTCACCCATCTAAGCCCCTTTCTTCTGCACCATCGCACGCCGCGACGTATCAAGGCGCGCGACGGCACGGCACGTGGCGGCACGGCGCGTGGCGGCACGGCGCGCGACGGCACGCCGCGATGCCGCGTCACGAAGACGGCCTTCTCGACTCTCCTCCAGTTCAATGAGCTCAAGCCGTCATGCGGGAAGCGATCCGTCCGTCGCCCATTCGATATACGCCCACGTGACGTCAATCCTGTAATCGAGCTGGTACACGGTTTTGCCATCAAGCTCGCTCACGGAGAAGTGCTGTGCCGCATAGCGATCGAACAACTCCTCCTCGCGTGCGTCGAACGGTTCTCGCCCTGCGAGCCTACGCAATTCGAACAATGCTTCGTCCCCGTCTTCGAAACGCATGGGCCGCTCGAAGGGGATATAGCCAATCGTGGGGAAACGCCCCAAATCGGCAAGCGCCCCGATCACCTCGGCGTGGTTGCGCGGGGACGGGACCTCGCGGCCCAAATGCGCGAGTAACCGAGGATCGAACGCCGGCGGAACCGATGCGGACACCGTCACTGCCGCCTTCACGCGCGCAACCCGATCGAGCTTCGAGAGGTATTCTGCGACCCCATCCGACTTGACGGGAAGCGACCGCGATGCGACCGCCACGTCGAACGATTTCGGCTCAATGCCAGCAGCATCCCAATCGTCCTCCCACGCCATTACAGCGGCGTCGATCGAAAGCGATTCCGACCGCACCGTTTCCTGCAGCTTCTCGATCATGCGATCGGCAAAATCACGCGCGCAGACGAAATGCCCCGCGCGGGCGAGGGGCACGGCGAGACCTCCCGTCGCGCAGCCCATGTCGAAAAGCGTCTGCCCCTCTTCGAGCGCCAGCATGTCGACGAGGCGCGGCATGTAGCCGTTCTTGTTGCGCATGCTGGCGCATCCACCGATCGTCTCGGCGCGCTTGTTCCAATACTCGAGCGATTCTTCCTTGCCCATCGTTGCTCCCCCTGTCTTCGCACGACCGTTACCAGGCGCTTGCCATGATTCCCGACGATATCGGCGCGTTTGCTAGACAAGCGTCGGATTGGGCGCCAGGATGGCGTCGATGCCCTCGTCGTCGATCTTCGATCCGTAGAACAGCTCGAAGAACTCCTTGATGTCCGCACGAACGTCGGCTTTGTAATAGTCCGGATACACGAGGTTCGCGAACCACTGGCAGCCGAGCACGCGCATCGTGTTGGGCGGGCGATCGAACCAGCCGAACGGAACGATGGGCGTCTGGTACACCTTGCCGTTCTTCACGGCATCGATCTCGGCCCACGCGGAATCCGTCGTGATGAGATCGTAGTTTGCGGGAGTCGAGCCAGCCACGAGGATCATCTGCGGATTCCAGGAGATGACCTCCTCCATCGACACTTCGATCATGCCCTGCCCCTTCGGACCGGCAAAACCGTCGACGACCGCGATGTTGTCGACGTTGCACCAATCGATGACTTGCGTATGCGAGCTTCCCGCCGGGTCGGTAGCCAAACCGCCCTCGCCTTCGGCGTAGTAGCACGTGACGACCTCGTCCGCAGGCACCTTTGCGACAGCTGCCGCAACGGCCTCTAGCTTGTCTTCCACATATGCCGCCAGCTCCTCGCCACGATCGGGAACGCCGAGGAGCTCGCCGACGGTCCGGAACGCCTCGGGAGTCTTCGCGAGGTTGCCGTCGAACACGTAGACGGGGACGCCCGCATCGGACTGAATCTGGTCAGCTGCGGATGCGTAATTCGACACATCGGCGTTCGCGCTGGACGAACCGTAGCAATAGAGGATCAGATCCGGCGCAGCGCTGATGATGGCCTCCATGTTTGCCGTGGCAACCTGGCCCATCCAACCGCCGAGGACCGGCAGGCCCTCAGTCGCGGGAACGTACTTCTTGGTGTTATCGCTGATTTCGTTCACAACGCCGACCATCTTCTCGGGCGCGAGCGCGAAGGCGAGCGCCTCGGCAGTCGGAATTGCGCAATACACCTTGTTGACGGTTGTCGGCAACGTAACGCTACGACCCGCCGCATCGGTTAGGGTCACCTCCGCTGCCGAAGCCGACGACGCACCCGCCGATGCGCCTGCGCTCGCCGAGCTCGCGGCGGAACCTGCGCTCGACGCCGAAGACGCCGCCGAACTTCCCGACGATGAGCCAGATGCACATCCCGCCACACCGAGCGCTGCGGCTCCCGCCCCTGCAGCAGCGAGAAACTCAATGAACTGCCTTCTCGAGTACATTTCCATGGCGTATTCCTTCCTTTCGATTCGCTATCCAAACGCCTTTTAGGCGAGTTGGCCCATGCTTACTGCCAACGGTCGCTTGTCCGCCGATCGGCGGCATTGCGCACGATGGGTATGCAGCTCTTCAGCTTTCCGACATCGTCGACAACCTTCTCGACAATTCGCACGTCCACGCCGTATGCGCGCCGCAACGTCTCTTCGGTCACGACCTCATTTGGCGCCCCTATGTCAAAACCGTCACGACGCAGCAACCCGATGCGCGAGCCGCACAGAAACGCATGATCCGGGAAATGCGTCGTCATCACGATGGCCATGCCCTGTTCTGCAAGAGAGTTCACCTGCTCGAGAACGCGCACCTGGTTTCCGAAGTCAAGATTGGCAGTCGGCTCGTCCATGACGAGCATCTGGGGCTGCTGAGAAAGAGCGCGGGCCACGAGCACCATTTGCCGCTCGCCTCCCGAAATCTCTGTGTATATCTTGTCATGCAGGTACGACACGCCTAATTTCTCGAGAGCTTGTTCGGCAATCTCGACGTCTCGCCTGCTTGGAGAGGCAGTATGACCCAGGTAGGCCGTCCTTCCCATGGTGACGACGTCAATGACAGTGAACGGGAAAGGAGGCGTATGTACCTGAGGCACATAGCCGATTGTGCGGGCACGGCGGCGCACGGACCACCGCGAGAGATCTTCCCCGTCGATGCGTATGGAACCCGCCATGAGCGGCAAGGAACCCATCATGCTTCGGAACAGCGTCGTCTTCCCCACACCGTTCGGGCCAAGCAGGCAGAACACCTCGCCCGATCTGACCGACATGGAAATATGCTCGAGCACTTTCTGGTTGCCATATCCGCAGCTAATATCTTCTGCTTCGAAAATCATACCCAGCTCTTCTTCCCTTTCGCGAGCAGATACAGGAAGAACGGGGCGCCGATGAGCGCAGTTAACACGCCCAAAGGCACTTCGACCTGGAAGAATATGCGCGTGACGCTGTCTACGACGAGCAGGAACAGCCCACCGATGAGAACTGATATGGGCATGAG
Organism: uncultured Eggerthellaceae bacterium; assembly: GCA_946626265.1. Taxonomy (GTDB): domain Bacteria; phylum Actinomycetota; class Coriobacteriia; order Coriobacteriales; family Eggerthellaceae; genus UBA9715. The sequence goes on from CAMOUE010000103.1 coordinate 5,547, forward strand.
CGCCTTGTAGTTGGGCCCCACGATGAAACGCGACAGATGGGGAATGACGAGACCGACCCAGCCAATCATGCCAGAGGCCGCCACAGCCGCCGAGGTAACAAGCGTGGCGCAGAGAATGTATATTCCCCGAACAAGCGTGGTGTTCACGCCGAGGGCGCGAGCTTCCTCCTCACCGAACGAGAGCACGTTGAGCCGGTACCGGAACAGCAGAATCGGAATAATGCCGACCGCAATGGGGATGATGAGCATCGGGAGATTCTCGTTATGGATGCTCGTCAAACCACCGAGCAGCCAATACGTGATACTCGGGAGCTTCGTATCCGGATCGGCCACGTACTTGATGATGCTGATGAACGCTGAGAACATGGACGACACGACCATACCCGTAAGAACGAGCGCCAAGATGACGTTCTGCCCACGACTCACGATATTCGAAACCCAGTAGGAAAGCCCCACGGCAAACAGACCGCACGCGAACGCGGAAATTTGGACCGCAATCTGGTCGCCGCCGAGCAGCAGCGCGATAGCGGCGCCGAACGCAGCGCCTGAGCTCGCGCCCAACAGGTCGGGAGACACCATCGGATTGCGAAACAGGCCCTGATAGGACGCACCTGCAGCCGCGAGCGCCATACCGATGACGGTTGCCGCCACAACGCGGGGGAAGCGAACGCTGATGATGACGGTCTCGTGAACCGATTCGTAGCCGTCCATCTCGATGCCAAAGAAATGATGCGCGAGCGCACCGACGATTTCGGGCAGCCCCATGTCGTATTGGCCCATCGTCATCGAGAGCAGCATGATAATGATGAGGATGGCCAGTAGTATCATGGTAGCGGAAGCAGCAAAATCCCCGCAGTTGCGAAGCCTTGCGAACATGCCGAGTTTTCTCCCGTCATCGACCATGTTCTTGGACGCCACCCGATCCATTACGACGCCAATCCCCCGAATCCTCGCTTGACCAGTAAAGCAGCTTATTTATTGTATTTCAGCAATATTCATCATAAAGATTATTCTGGCTTTAATTTATTTACAAGTAAGTTAATATTTGTTTACCAACTAAAGTCCCCCTTAGCGCAGGGAGAACAGCAGCGTATGAGCCGAAGACGAAAATACGAGAAGGACTTGCGATGCCCTCTCGAATACGGAATCGATGCCATTTCGGGAAAATGGAAAACGCGCGTACTCCGATCCATGAAAGCGGGCGAATCGTTGAGATTCGGAGAGCTTCGAAATCGGCTACCAGGCATCAGCTCCGTCGCACTCACGAACGCATTACGCGATTTGACCGACCTCGACATGGTGAAACGATGCCAATTCGAGGAAATCCCACCCCGCGTCGAATACAGCCTTACCGAAAAAGGAGCATCTTTGTTCCCCATCTTGGAAGATCTCTGCAAATGGGCTGCAAACTACAATCCATGCATAACCAACGACTGTTCGGCCGAATGCCGAACCTGCGACCTCGTCGACACGATTGTTTCGCAAGCGCTCTGAGCGCTGTGCGTGTCCTATGAGGGGCGGTTCCCTTTACGCAAAGGGAACCGCCCTCGATGACGCACGTGCGTCATACCTCGCTACAACTTCGTGTACGGATAGCGCAGCTCGACCGTCACCTCGTCGCCGGGCTCGAGATCGCGGTACGCGAACGGATGCATCTCGAGATAGCCATCGGCTTCGTCGAGCTTGAGCAAATCGGGGTGCGGACCACCGGTAATGGGCGTGGCAACAAGACCTTCGTCTGTGCGATCGAGCCGCACGGGCCGGATGGCGAAGAAGTCCTTGCCAGGCCCCTTCCCCTCACCTTTGTCGGCGGGACCACCAGGGCCAGCCCCGCCGGGACCGCCCTTGAACGCAGAATGCGCTCCCTGCTTGTGGGGACCTCCGACCTTTTCCGCAGGAGCGGACTTGGCCTTCACCTTCTCGAACTCGATGACCCGACCGTACAGGAAACTGTCGACGAGCGGCTTGAGGTACCAATCCGCCGTGATCTCGCAACCGGAAGGCGGACCCGACAAGCCGAGCACCGGCGTGCCGCCGACGAGCGAAGCGCTCGTGTGGCGCCCCGGCCCGTGGTTCGTCTCATGGCAGATGACCTGGCCGATCTCTTCGAGAATCTCCATCGTGAAATCCTTGGCCCCCTTCGATGAGCCGGCGTTTATCGCCACGATGTCGGCTTCCCCACACGCCTTCAGGATCGTCTCCCTGATGAGGCTCCAATCGTCGGGAATGCACTCGTAGATGACGGGATCGGCGCCCCACAGCCGCAGCTTGCCCTCGAGAAGCACGCCGTTGCTGTCGTAGGCCCTGCCCGCAGGAAGCTCGCGCCCGGGCGACACGAGCTCGTCGCCCGTGGGGATGAACACGACCTTCGGCTTCGCGACGACTTCGACCTCGGAATAGCCGCACATCGCGAGCGCCGAGACCTTCGTGGGCGTCAGGCGCGTGCCGGCGGGCAGCAACGGCTGGCCGACCTCGAAGCTGGCCCCCTTCTCGCGGCAGTTGGCACCGCGCTTGCCCG
>CAMOUE010000104.1 GCA_946626265.1 uncultured Eggerthellaceae bacterium
TTTGTGCCACGGCGAACACCTTTTTGGCGCAAATCCCGAGTTTGACGCGATTTAGTCTAGGCTAACTCTCCTGAGCGGCGGCGCGTGGCTCGGGCGGCACGGCTGGGGCGCGTGGCTCGAGCGGCGGCGCGGCTGTAGCGCAGGAGCCGAAACGCCCTGAACGTCTCCAGGAGGCGCAATGCCCTGACCGTGCGCAACGTCGGATTGAGCGCCACCATCACGCACGCATACGCGAACGAGGCCCTCGAGCCGTCCTCGCCGCTCAGGATGTCGCACAGCCTCTTCCTCATGCGTGCCGGGCTCGCCTATTCCATCAGCTTGGATTCCTCGACCTTGCTCACGTAGAACCTCATGAACCCTTCCAAGGGCTTGCGCAGCGCGAGGCCCAAAAGCAGGAAGGGAACCAGGAACAAGACGAGCTTGCCCATAGACAGCCAGAAATCGTTCTGGTAGACGCCGAACATGGCGGCGCGCAGGGCATCTACGACGTGCGTTGCGGGCACCCATGGGCTTATGGCCTGCACGAAATCGGGCATGATCGGCAGCGGGTAGGAGCCGCCGCACGCCGTCACCTGCACGATGAGCAGCAGCACGGCGATCGCCTTGCCCAGGTTGCCGAAGGCCACGACCATCGTGTAGATCATGAACGCGAACACGAGCCCCGATACCCAGAAGCAGATCATGAACAGCAGAGGATCGCCGACCTGCGCCTTCAGGAACAGCATGTTGCCCAGGCCCAGAAGCGTCGTCTGCATGAGCGACAGCAACGCCACCACGCCGAACCGGCCGAAATAGAGATGGCGGGGCCTGGGGTCGAGAAGGCGCTCGCGTGTGCTCGCCTGTATCTCGGGCCTGACCGCCACCATGATGAGCAGCGCCCCGATGAACACGGCGAGCGCGCTGTAGAGCGGCACCATGGCCGACCCGAAGCTGTCCACCGGGAAGAGCGCTTGGCGCTCCATCTGCACCGGAGCCGTGAGCGCGGCTGCGATGTCCTCGGCATTGCTCTGCAAGAGGTTCTTGAGCGTTTCCGAATCGCCTGCGGCGAGCGCGGCGTCTATCTTGTCGGCGAGCTCGTTCATGCCCTGGGCCGACGAGCGCAGCTTCTCGACCGCGTCGTCCACCTTGCCGGAGGCCGTGCCCAGCGCGCTGCTGGCCTCGGCCGTCACGGCCGGCAGGTCGGATCCAGCCGCGTTCAGCTTGGCGATGGCCCCCTCGAGGTCCGTGGCGAGCGTTTCGAGGTCCGCCTTCATCTTGTCGACATTCGGCTTTATCTCTTGGTCGAGCTTGGTCTTCAGCGCCTCGAAGTCAGCCTTCGCGCCCGCTATCGGCGTGCGCAGTAATCACCAATTGGTCGCATTTTAGCAATGATACGAAGGGACGGGTACAACGAATCATTGCTTAAGTCATTTTGCGCACACGCGCGTTAAACTGCACACAATGATACGCTGCGCCCATCTTTGCGCGCCATTGCGCACGCGCCATTGCGCACTAGTCATTACGCCCGCGCCATTGCGCACGCGCCATTGCGCACTAGCCATTACGCCCGCACCATTGCGCGCGCCATCACACCCAGAGTTCGGCGTGGTTCTCGTAACGCAGGTAGAGCTTGCGCATGTCGCCGCGATTCGAGATATGCAGCTTCTGGTATGCAGACGAGAGCTGGTGCTTCACGGTGTTCTCGGAAATCGAGAGGTGGTTGGCGATCTCCCTGTTGCGCCAGCCGAGCGCCGCAAGGCCGGACACGTGGCTCTCGAGCACGGTGAGCTGCTCGCTCTCGCACGGCAGCCCGCACCTGTGGCGCAGCCCGAACCAGCCGTCGCGGAACGAACGCACGAGCGAGGCGACGCGGCGCGACTCTTCTTCGTAGCCAGGCTCGTCCTGGTATTTGCGCGCCAGGCCGAACATGAGGTAGTTCATCTCGACGAACGGGACAAGGACGCCGAACTCGTCTTTCAGCTTCCACGCCTCGTCGAACTCGCGGCGCGCGGCGTCGGTGCGCCCGAGGATTATGTCGGCCGCCGCAGCGACGAGGTGCAGATACGTCCGCGAGCCGGGGAACAGCGGCCCCACCAGCGTCTGGAACGTGTAGGCGATTCCGATGGCGCCTTCGGGCTGTCCCATGCGAAGCATCCGGAGGGCGATGAGGTAGCCGAAATACATTTTCAGGCCATTTGTTATCGAGTCCATGCCAACCGACAAATCGGGCAGGTCGAACAAGGAGGTCATCACGATGTTCTCGACGCGCAGGGCGCTGAGGACGCTCGTGGCGAACAGGTAGTTGTCGTCACGGCAGACAAGCCCCTTGGCGCACGTCTCCTTGAGCACTTCGAGGTCGACATATGCTTGCGCGGCGTTTCCGCAGGCCACATGGATGGCGAGGCGCGTCGTGCGCGCGCCCATGGCGACGCACGCGTCGGGCGAGGCCACGAGCGCGTTCGCCCTCTCGAGCGCGTCCTCGAGCTCGCACTGGTAATAGGCGATTTCGAGCCTGGCCAGCGCATGGGCGTCTTCGTCGCTCATCTTTTCGATACCGCGAAACACGCGGCGGGTCGCTTCCTCGATATCCCAGCGCTCGAACGAGCAGATCGAGGCCTCGCGCTCCTCCCCCTGAGTATTCGGCGCCCCAGTAGCCGCGTAATTCCTTGTAGCCACAACACCCTCGAATGCGAAACAAAACCTGACGAACTCGAACGTGGGCACCAGGCCCACGTTCGAGTTCATATTATAGGGCATTCCGACAGACAGGCTTTGATTTGTGTATTTTCGCGATTACATGCATGTTGCGGACGGTCGGCTTTGGGCGGGCGGGTGGCGGGCGCGGGCGCGGGCGGCGGGCCGCCCGGCGGGCAACCCCACGGGTCTTGCGTTTCCGCTTTCCTGCATCCTGAAACGCAGCGCTGCCATCTCCAGCGCGCTGCCATCTGTCTCGATTTCGGCCGCAGCTGGCCGTTCCTTTGCGCAAGTAGCTAAAAGTATCGTATTATGGTCGACATGCGGGTGAAAACCTATCGCGCCGAGGGGGCTCGTATGGCGGAGAACAGGAAGTCCATCAAGCGGAGCGTGCTGATCGGATGCACCATTTTCGTGGTGCTGCTTTGCCTCGCCTTCTCATTGCTGTCGTATGGGATTTTCTCCTCGTCGCTCTACCACCGCTACGATGCCGAGCTCGAGAGCATCGTCAACTACGTCGAGAGCAACGTCGATGCCGACGATTTGCAGCAATGTGTGAAATCCGGCAAGCATTCCGCGAAATACGACCAGTTGCAGCAGTTCCTAAACGGCATGATCGACGAATTCGAGACGGAATACCTCTACATCGTCATCCCCATCGACGATGAAACCGGGACCATGATGAACGTCATTTCGGCCACAAGCGAAGCGGAACGCGCCGCCGGCGAGGTCGACAGGCCGCTTCTCGAAACGACCGACGCCTATTCACGGGAAACGATCCAGCTGTACCTGAAGGCGTGGAACACGCCGGGCATCTCGTATTTCGAGGAAAGCTCCGAATGGGGCGCGTATTACACCGCCTGCAAGCCGCTCGTCGCGTCCGATGGTGAAATCGTGGCTCTCAACTGTGCCGACATTCCCATCAACGAACTGCATGAGCAGGTGCGGAACGAGGTCATGATGGGCGTCGGCTTGGCGATCGTGCTCGGATTGCTCTTCGGCGCGCTGCTCATCTGGTGGCTGCAACGCAACGTTACCGGGCCGATTTCCGAGCTCGAGCGGAGCGCGCGCCAGTTCGCCGACAAGAGCCACAACATGAAGGACCTGCGGCTGCTGACGTTCGAGGTTCCCGCCATTTCAACAGGCAATGAAGTCGAATCGCTGGCAGGAGCCATCGATAAGCTGTCAGAGGACATGAAGATCTACGTGAACGAAATCCTCTCGGCGGAGGAACGCGTGCGGACGGCCGAACGCGAGGCCGAGGGCATGACGCGCATGGCCTATCAGGACGGATTGACGCACGTGAAGAACAAGACCGCCTACGACGTGTACGTCGCAGAGCTCGAGGAGACGATGGCCCGGCAGAACATCGAGTTCGCGGTGGTCATGGTCGACCTCAACGACCTGAAAGGCGTCAACGACACCTACGGGCATGACCGTGGCGACCAGTACATCATCGGGACGTGCAAGATCATGAGCGAGACGCTGAAACACTCGCCCGTGTTCCGCATCGGGGGCGACGAGTTCGTGTCGATCTTGCGCGGCAACGACTTCGAGCGCCGGCAGAGCCTCGTCGGCCAGCTCGAGGACCACTACCGCGAGTCGACACGCGACCTCGCGCGCGAGCCGTGGCAGCGTTATTCGGCGTCCGTGGGCATGGCGGTCTACGATTCCAGCAAGGATGCCGGTTACACGCAGGTTTTCAACCGCGCGGACGAGCTGATGTACGAGCGCAAGAAGCAGCTGAAGGAACAAGGGTAAGGCGCTGGTTGGGCGGCCCGGCGCCGGGTGCCGGCTGTGGGCGGCGGGCGCCGGGCGCGGGCGCGGGTACCAGACCGCGGGGCCGGGTGCAGGCGCCGGGTGCCGGGCGCGGGCCGGACGCAGCTACTCCTTACGCAAAATCCTCCACGAAGCCGACGCGGTAGTTCTTGAAAATCGCCTCGCCCTCCTCCTGGCTCGCGTCCAGGTCGAGGTCGGCCTCGATGCGGAAATCGAGGTCGGCGTCGCTGTCGAGCACGATCTGGCGCACATGCCAGATGTGCTCCGCACGCTCTCGCGACTCGTCGATATCCAGGTACGTGGCGCTGCGCGCATCGGCATCGATGAGGATTTCCTCGTGCTCGTCGTAAAATGCGTCGAGCACCTCCCGCCAACGCGCCGCCGACCAGCCCCATTCCCCGTCGAGGGCGCCCAGCTCATCGACTTTCTCGAACGCGGCCAGCCGCACGCGCGCGAACAGGGCGTTGCGCACGAGCAGCCGCACGGCACGTCGATCGCCGACGACCTCGTCGGCGGCACCGGGCGCAGCGGCGTCTTCGAAACCATCGGACGCGTCGTCGTTTCCTGCCCATTCGTCGAACAAACTCGAATCGATGCTGGCCACAAGCCAGCCGAGCCAGCACGTAATGTCGTCGAGCCGCTCGTCGAACGCCTCGGGCGGCACGGTGCGGTCGAGCACGTGGTAGGCATCCGACAGGTACCTCAGCAAAATGCCCTCGCAACGCGCGAGGCCGTATCGCTGCACGTAGGTCTTGAAATCGCTCGCCGTCTCGACCATGTCGCGCAGCACGGATTTCGGCGCGAGCTCGTAGTCGAGCGCCCAGGGCATCTTCGCGCAGTACGCGGAAAACGCGTCGCCGAGCAGGTCGGCGAGCGGCTGGGGGTACGTGACTTCCTCGAGGCGCTCCATGCGCTCCTCGTATTCGATGCCGTCGGCCTTCATCTCGGCGATCGCCGCGCTGCGGGCCGCCTTCTCCTGCGCGCGCAGGACCTGGCGCGGTTGCTCGAGCGTCGCCTCGACCATCGAGATGACATCGAGCGCGTACTCGGAGCTCTCGCGGTCGAGCAACTCGAGCGCGGCGAGCAAGAACGGGGAAAGCGGCTGGTCAAGCGCGAATCCTTCGGGCACTTCGCCTTGGACGAACCAGTTTTCGCTCTCGCCAGCGCCCGCGGCCCCGCCCGGACTCGCGGCCCCGCCAGCGCCCGCGGCTTCGTCCGCACCCGCGGCCCCACCAGCGCCTCCGACAATCTCGTGCCCGATCAGCCCGGCGGCCTCCAGGGTCGCGAAGACCTCGTCGGTGCGGCGGTGCAGCTGCTCTTTCTGCTCGTCGTCCTGGAGCGACTCGTCCACAAGGTCGTGCGTGCGCTGCCACGCCGGCCCACCCTGCATGACCTCGGCCAACGCGATCGCGTGCGACATTTCCATCCGCGGATGCAACGTCTCGGGCGCCGCGTCGACGAGCCGGCGGTACGTGTCCTCGTTCCAGCCGACGAAGCCCTCCGGCGGTTTCGACGTCTTTATCTTGCGCGCCTTCTTCGGGTCGCCGCCCGCCTTCGCGAGCGCACGGCGCCGCTCGACGTCGTATTTCGTGGCCTGCGCGATCACCGTGCCCTGCGTGTCGAACCCGCTTCGGCCCGCGCGGCCTGCCACCTGGTGAAACTCGCGCGCGTTCAGCCGCCGGATACGCGAGCCGTCGAACTTCGCGAGCGAAGTCAGAAGCACCGTGCGGATTGGCACGTTGATACCCATTCCGAGCGTGTCCGTCCCGCAGATGACGGTGAGAAGTCCCTGTTGGGCGAGCTGCTCGACCGTGCGGCGGTAGCGCGGCAGCATGCCGGCGTGGTGCACGCCCACGCCCATGAGCAGCAGGCGTTTCAGCGTTTTCCCGAACGCCGTAGTGAAACGCCCGTCGACGAGCGCCTCCTTGATGGCCTGGCGCTCCTCCTTCGTCGAGATGCCGAAGCTCGCCAGCGACTGCGCGCTTTTCAGGGCCTCATCCTGCGAGAAATGCACGATGTAGATGGGCGCCTCGCCGCGGCGCAGCGCCAGCTCGACCGTGCCCTCGAGCGCGGTGTCGGCCGCGAACAGGTACTCGAGCGGCACGGGGCGCGGCGTGTCGGCGATGGTCGTGACCGGGCGCTGCGTTTGCTCCTCGATTTTGGCGGAAATGGCGCTGGTGTCGCCGAGCGTGGCACTCATCAGCAAAAACTGCGTGTATGGAAGCGTGAGCAGCGGGACCTGCCATGCCCAGCCGCGCTCGCGGTCGCCGAAGAAGTGGAACTCGTCGAGCGCGGCGTAGGCGAGGTTGGCGTCGGTGCCGTAGCGCAGCGCCTCGTTCGCGAGGATCTCGGCCGTGCAGCAGATGACCGGCGCCGACGCGTTGATCGAGACGTCGCCGGTGACCATGCCGACGTTGTCGCGGCCGAGACGGTTCACGAAGTCGAAGAACTTCTCGCTGACGAGCGCCTTGATCGGGGCGGTGTAGTACATGCGCTGGCCCGTGGCGAGCGCGAGGAACGCGAGCCAGAGCGCGACCGTCGACTTGCCGCTGCCCGTCGGCGTGCCCAAGATGACGTGGTCGCCGAGCGCGAGCGCCATGCATGCGTCTTCCTGATGCGGCCAAAGCTCGATGCCGCATTCCATCTGGTAGTTGATGAACAGGGAAAACGCCTCGTCGGCATTCGCCCCGCGCGCGAAGGCGCGCTCGGCTAGCTCGCCGAGGCCGCGCTGCGCGGCGGCGTGCGTGTTTTCGTTTTCGGCCATAATCTGCTCCCGATATCGTATAAGGGCCGGTGCGGTTCCCCTGCCGGCGCGGCCTGCTGCTGCCGACGCGGTTTCCCTGCCGGCGGCCCGCTGCAGCCGGCGCGGTACCGCAACTGGCGCGGTTTCCCTGCCGGCGGCTGCCCGCTACAGCCGACCGCAGCACTTCGTAAGTTTAGATTTTCTCACGAGTACGCGACATTCCATATGTGGGGCATGCGGTTTTTCGCTTGCGCCATTCGCAAGCGCTTCTGCGCGGGTGTCCTTCGAGCCCGATATTCGAGCCCGCCCTTCGGGCCCGTCTTTCGAGGCCGCCCTTCGGGCCCGTCTTTCGAGCCCGTTCTTCGAACCCGTCTTTCAAGATCGCCCTAGGCCGTAGCGTCGAAGCAGATCCCCGCAAGCATCCCGTATTTCCAAGGCGATTCGTCGTGAAGCACGCGCCGGGAGGCCCGCCTCGTTTGCGAGGGCGAGCACGTCATCGAGCGTAGGATTGCCCGCCCCGAGTACTGACGTCATATGGCCGCGGTGAAAACCAGCGCTGTACGTAAGGTCGTAAGCAGGCGCAAGATGACATTCGCCCTCGTCACAGAGCCATGAGAAATTCTTCGCGTGGTCGTCGTAGTTATGCGAGAAAACATTGAAGCACATCAGCCTGAACAGCTGCTCGGCCTCGGCCCTGCTGTGCATGAGGAAGTAGGATATCTGGAACTTCTCGCATGACCTCTCCGGGCAATCGGTTTTCTTTGAAA
>CAMOUE010000105.1 GCA_946626265.1 uncultured Eggerthellaceae bacterium
CCGTGATGCACTCGCGCATGAGCGACGGCGAGCGCTACGACCAGTGGGATTTCGTTCGCTCCGGCCAGGCCCGCGTCGTCGTCGGCGCCCGCAGCGCGCTGTTCACGCCGCTTCGCAATCTCGGCCTCATCGTAATCGACGAGGAGCACGAAGGTTCCTACAAACAGGATAGCGCACCGCGCTATCACGCACGTGACGTGGCCATTTGGATGGCGCGCCGTTCGGGGGCCGCCGTCGTCCTCGGATCGGCGACCCCTTCGATCGAGAGCCTGTACGCTGCGGCGAAAGACCCGCTCTGGCGCCAAGTGCTCCTTCCCGAGCGTGCGAACGGCCGCCCCATGCCCGAGGTCACCGTCATCGACATGGCCAAGGAGTTTTCCGGCGGCTCGCGCTCCATGTTCTCCAAACAGCTCGCTCGCGCCCTCGAAGAGGAGCTTGCGCTCGGCCACAAGGCGGTCCTGCTCCTCAACCAGCGCGGATTCGCGAAGTTCGTGCTCTGCCGCGACTGCGGTTTCGTGCCCAGCTGCCCGTCGTGCTCGACGTCTCTCACGTTCCACGAGCGCGGCAATGCGCTCATCTGCCACCATTGCGGCTATCGCGTCGCCGCGCCGCCGACGTGCCCGGAATGCGGAAGTCCCTACCTGAAGAAATTCGGCGCGGGCACGCAGCGCGTGGAGGCGGAGCTGCGCAGCCTGATCGACGGCTTCGGCAGCGTACAGGTGCCCGTGCCCATCATCAGGATGGATGCCGACACGACCGCGCACAAGGGCGCCCATCAACGGCTGCTCGAGCAGTTCGGGCAGGCCGATGTCGCCGTGCTGCTCGGGACGCAGATGATTGCGAAAGGCCTCGACTTCGACGATGTCACGCTCGTGGGCGTCATCAGCGCCGACACGCAGCTTCACCTGCCTGATTACCGGGCTGCCGAGAGGACGTTCGACCTCATCGAGCAGGTGGCGGGCCGCGCCGGGCGCGCCGAGCTCGAGGGGCGCGTCATGGTGCAGACCTACGAGGCGACTGCACCGTCGATTCAGGCTGCGGCGTGTTACGATCGCGCGGTTTTCCTCCGCGATGAGCTGCCGAAACGTAAGATGCTCGGATACCCGCCCTACGTCAGGCTCGCAAACGTGCTCGTGTGGGGCGCCGACGAGGGCGAGGTCCGCAAGGCCGCCGAGAAGCTGCGTGCCGAAATCGCGACGCGCGTGCGCGACTACGGTTCGGACTCGTGGCGCGTGTTCGCTGCCACGCCGTGCGTGCTCGCGAAGCTGCGCAACACGTTCCGCTGGCATATCGTGGTGAAAGCCCCGTTCGACGCCGACGTCTCGCGCGTGCTCCTGCCGCTGTTCCGCGCGCGCAAGGCCGACCAGCACGTCAACGTCGCCGTCGACGTCGACCCGCAGAGCCTGCTGTAGGCGGGCGCGTGCAGTTGCAGCTGCATTGGTGCGTGCGGCCACGCGCTAGTGCGTGCGGCCACGTGCTAGTGCGTGCGATTACGTGCAAGAGTTAGCTTCGGCTAAACCCCGCAAAACGCACACACAACTGGAATATACGTGCACGGGGGCCGCCGGTTGCACGCATTTTCCAGTTGTGTGTGCGAATCACGCAAGTTAGCCAAGGGCAACCACGCATTTCGCACACACAACCGTCATATGCGTGCAAAAGAGCATGACCGTGCACGCATTTTCCAGTTGTGTGTGCGAAATGCGTGGTTTAGCCACAGATAACTTATCGTTTCGATCATTGCAGTCGGAATTGGCGCAGATTGCAAAGCTCTGGAGTAACGACATTGGGCGTGAGCTCGAGATGTAAGTCAAAACCGCGCTCTGAATCCGACGGCAAAAGGCGCAGCCGATAGGACACGCGCGTTTTCTTTGCCACGTGTTCTGTTATGTGTAAAATCATGCAAGGCACGAGAAACGGAAAGCGAAGGGAATAGCGCATCCGTGAGACGTTCGATGGAAACACCCCGGGCAAGGTTTGCTCTGCTGGCGTTGATGGCTTTGGCAACGTTGGTCTTCGTGCTGGGCTCGTTTGCTGCGGCGATATATATGCCTGCGGAAGCTCGTGCGGCGGACTCGCCCGAGGAAGTTGCCGCCAGCGACCCTGCCGCCAGCCCGGACGCCCCCGCCAGCGACCCCGCCGCCAGCCCGGACGCCCCCGCCAGCGACCCCGCCGCCAGCCCGGCCTCCACGACTAGCTCGACCATGCCGGACGTGAAGACCTTCACGGTGAACTGCTATCTCAACGGCACTGAGGAGCGCATTGTGCCGCCGCGCGTGAGGGTGGCTCAGGCAGGGGAAACGGTGCAGGTCACACCCGCGACCATCGACGGGTACACGCCGGTTTCGCCCGATGCGAAGGCGCTCAAGGTAACAGGCGACGATCCTTCGGCCGATTTCTACTACTACAAGAACGTGACGCTCGTCGCCGACGGGCCCTCCGCCGACCCCGTGACCTACGACGGCAGGGACCACACGTCGTCCTACTCCGTGAAAGGCGAGCTCGAAGGCCATGAGGTGGATTTCGACGATGTGAAGCTCAACGAGCGCTACCGCGATGCGGGGACGTATCACGTCTCGTTCCCGAACGGCACCGTCGGCACCGTCGACAAATCCCAGACCTACGTAGTGTCCGAATGCGTCGACGGCACTTACGTCATCAAGCCGGCGCCGATTTCCATCTCGACCCCGAGCGCTTCGAAGGTCTACGACGGCAAGCCGCTTGCCGCGAAAAAGGATGCTACGATAAAAGGCCTCGTCAACGGCGAGAAATGCGGGTTCGAGGTCGTGGGCTCGCAAACGGAGGCCGGCACGTCGCGCAATGCCTACGAGATCACGTGGGCCAGCGGGGAAGGCAGTGCTGCCAACGGGTTTTCCGCGCGGGAATCGAATTACGTGGTGGAAAGCGTCATGGTCGGCTCGCTCACGGTTGCCGAATCCGCAGACACGGTGGTCGTCACGACGACGGGCGGCACGTTCGCCTACGATGCCAAGGCGCATGGCACGACGGTTTCCGTCAGCGGACTGCCGAGCGGCTACACGGTCAAGACGGCCAAGTCGTCGGCCACTGCGACCGACGTGACGTCCGAGCCGATTGCCGCCACGGCCGACGATCTCGTGATACAGGACAAGTCGGGGGCCGACGTCACCGATAAGTTGAAGATCGTGCGCGCCGATGGCGAGCTTGCCATCGTGCCGCGGCCCGTCCAGGTCTACGTGCAGGGCCGGACGAACGACGCCGACGTTTTCTTCGACGGAAACGAGCACGAGGTGAACGGCTACACGGCGCACGCCGACCAGGCGCTCTACGATGTGGCGCACGACGTCGTGTTCTCGGGCGTCGCCCGCGCGCGGCGCACGGACGCCGGTACCGAGCCGATGGGCCTGACAGCCGAGCAGTTCCGCAACACCGATGGCAATTTCGACGTGACGTTCGTGGTCGCCGACGGCTCCATCACGGTTAGGAAGGCCACGTCGTCGGTGGTTGTGGGCTCGGTGCGGCACCCCGTCTGGACGCAAGGGTCGTCCGGCGTGCCCTCTATCCACGCGTCGGTGGTCGGCATCAACAACTACGCCGATCCGGCCATCGAGTTCAAGTCTGCGAGTTCCGACGAGTTCACGAGCGAAGAGCCCACCGAGACCGGCACGTACACGGTGCGGGCGACGTGGGGCGAAACCGACAATTGCGAAGAAATAAGCGCGACGAGCCTGTTCACGATCGCGCCGGCGGAAGGGGAAGGGCCGGCAGGCGCTGCCCCGGCCGCGGCCCCGGCAGGCGCTGCCCCGACCGCGGCCTCGGCCTCGGCTGCGGCCTCTGACACATCCGCAGCTGCTGCCCCGGCTGCGGACGCGGCGGCCCCCAAGGTCACCGTCACCACGACGGGCGGCACGTTCGCCTACGACGGACAGCCGCATGGGGCGACGGTCGAGGTCGACGGGCTTTCCGACGGCTACGTGGTCGAGCGCGCCGCATCGAGCGCCACGGCGACCGACGTGACCGCCGAGCCGATCCCCGCGACGGCCGACGACCTCGTGATCAGGGACGCATCCGGTGCCGACGTCACGGCAAAGCTCGACATCGCATACAACGACGACACGCTCGCCGTGACGCCGCGCAACGCGGTCGTGACCGTCTACGACGCCGTGAAGGAGTTCTCGGCGCACGACCCCGCCTTCACGGCCGACATCGAGGGCGTCATCGAGGGCGACGAGGTCGAGCTCGAGTACACGCGTGCCGAAGGCGAGGACATAGGGTGGTATTCCATCGACGCCGCCGCCACAGGCGCCTCTTCCGCGAACTACGCGTTCACCTACGTCCCCGGCACGCTCACGATCACGCGCAACACGTCGCGCGCCATCGTCCTCACGGCCCCGAGCCTCACCAAATCCTACGACGGCCGCGAGCTCACCGCGACTTCGGAGGGCGCGGGCATCACGGTCTCGCCGCTCGCGCAATCGGGCGTTCCCTCCGGCTTCAAAGCTCAGGTGACGTCGTACGACGGCGCAATCGTGAACGCCAGCACGACGGCGAACCTGATCAATGCGTGCGAAATCCTCGACGCCGACGGCGTCGACAAGCGCTCGTCCTTCAACAGCGTCAAGCTCGTGCCGGGCACGCTGACGGTGAAGCGGCGTGTCGTGACGCTCGCGTCGGCCGGCGGGCACAAGGTCTACGATGGCAACCCGCTGACGAGCGACGAGGTGACCGTGGGCGGCGACGGGTTCGCAGGCGACGAGGGCGCAGGCGTGTCCTTCGAGGTCGCCGGCATGCAGACCATCGTCGGCAACAGTCAAAACGACTTCACCTACAAATTCGATTCGAGTGTGGCCAAGGCCGACAACTACGATGTGCGGCAAGTGCTCGGCACGCTCGTGGTGACGAACCGGTTCGAGAACGACCTGTTCCAGATCGCGGTGAGGGCAAAATCCGACTCCGTCTTGTACGACGGCCAGGAAAAGTCCGTGTCGGGGCTCGAAACCGACACGTTCACGGTCGGCGGCAACACGTACCGCGTCGAGGGGCTCGAGGCATCCGCGCGCGGGGTGGGCGCCGGGTGCTACGCGTCTCGCCTCACGGGCACGCCGGTCGTACGCGACTCGAACAACAACGACGTCACGGGGCAGTTTCATGTCTCGGAGGCGGACGGCCTGCTCGAAATCAGGAAACGCACGCTGGCGTTCGAATCCGCTTCGGCGGAGAAGCTCTCGGACGGAAAGGAGCTCACGTGCGAGGACGTGACGGTCGAAGGCGACGGCTTCGCGCCGGGCGAGGGCGCGTCGTTCGAGGTGACGGGAAGCCAGACGGGCATCGGGAGCAGTCCTAACGTGTTCACCTGGACGTTCGACGAAGGCACTGACGAGGACAATTACCGCGTCTCTTCACCCGATTCCTACGGCACGCTCACGGTGGCGAGCCGCGACGCGCGGACCGAGTTGACCGTCGTCGCCAGAAGCGGCGAGTTCCTGTACGACGGGAGCGAGAAGAGCGTCGACGGGCTGAAGTCCCAGATGTTCACGTTCGACGGCGTCACGTACGCGATCGAGGGGTTGAGCGCGTCGGCGCGTGCGACGGACGCGGGCACATACGTCGTCGGTATCGAGGGCAGGCCCGTGATCCGCGACAGCGAGGGCACGGATGTGACGGATCGCTTCGCGGTGAAAACGGTGCCCGGCGAGCTGAGGATCAACAAGCGTGCGATAACGTTGACGTCTTCGTCTGCGAGCAAGCCTTATGACGGGCAGCCGTTCATGTACGATTTCGTGGAGATAACCGGCGACGGCTTCGCGATGGGCGAGGGGGCCTCGTTCGACGTGACGGGGTTGCAGATTCTGCCCGGTTCGGCGGAGAACACGTTCACGTACGCGCTCGACGAGGGGACCGATCCGGGCAACTACGACATCACGACCTCGTTCGGAAGGCTGTCCGTGACGAACCGCGACGCGCGTCACGAGATCACGCTCCAGGCGAAGAGCGACGAGGTGCGCTACGACGGCTCGGAGCATGCGGTCGAGGGGTTCGAGACGCTGACGTTCGAGGTGGACGGCGGCGTCTATACGGTCGAGGGCGTCGAAGCGCACGCGGCCGGAACGGAGGCGGGCGTGTACACGACGCAGGTAACCGGCGAGCCGCGCGTCATGGACTCCGAGCTGAACGACGTGACGGCGCAGTTCGCCGTGCACGTGCTGAACGGAGAGCTGCGCGTGCGCTCGACGAACACGCTTACCATCAAGTACCTGACCGACGAGGGTCTCGAGATGGCCGCGCCTTTCGTCGGCTCCTACGAGCCCGGTTCCTCGTTCGGGCCCGTGATCTCTCCCGCCGTGTCCGGCTACTCGCCGGGCGTGGCGAGCGTTTCGAACGGTCACGAGGGCATGCCCGACCGCGACGTCGAGGTGCTGGTTGTGTATTCGCCGCACGAGGGACACGAGATCTGGCTGTCGCCGGAAGGCGAGCTGCATGAAGGCGAAGTGCCCGGTGGGACTCCGTTCGAAGGGGAGATCGCCGTGCCCGTCAACGTGGTGCCGACGCCCGTCGTGGCCGTCGCCAAGCCCGAGGGTGGCGCGTTCGCGCCGACCCCGACTGCGGCGACGCTGCTGAACGCGCAGCGCGGGGCCGTGCCCGATGCGGTCCTGGTGGTGTCGGGCTCGGGGGACGTGTCGCTTGCCGCCTTGGCCGAGGAGCACGTGCGCTTGGGCGTCGCGGACAACGCGCGGTCGTGGCCTGCGCCGATGTCTCTGACGGGAATCGTCGGCGCGCTGGTCGCCGTCGCCGGCGTTGCCGCCCTCGCGGTCGTGCTGGCGCGCCGGCGCCGCGGCTGAGGGGCGCGGCGGCGCCGGAGCTGAGGTGCCCGCCGACCGCAGCTGAGGCGCCCGCCGAGCGCCGCCGGCCCGCGCCCTAGCCGGTGCTCGCCAACATGCGCCAACATGCGCCAACATGCTCGGCGACGTATGGTTACAAATCAGCGGCAAACGAAGTCGCTATTGCACACATCCCTAAAAACGTGCTATTATCATTTGCTGTATCTCTATGCCCAAAAACAGGCATGCTATACAGTGGAAATGGTTTTTCGAAAGGAAGTTCGCGTGGCTGAAGCCCAAGAAAATACCAAGGAAACAGAAGTAATCGACGAGACGGCGAAGGCTTCCGCGCAAGTTGATGAAGCTGCCAAGACGGAACCCAAGAAAGCGCCAGCGTCCAAGAAGACCTCCGTGAAGAGCATCGCCGACGATGATGCCGCGGACGATGAAGAAGAATTCGG
This sequence comes from uncultured Eggerthellaceae bacterium, assembly GCA_946626265.1. Taxonomy (GTDB): domain Bacteria; phylum Actinomycetota; class Coriobacteriia; order Coriobacteriales; family Eggerthellaceae; genus UBA9715. The sequence goes on from CAMOUE010000105.1 coordinate 7,259, forward strand.
AGAAGACGACGATTCCACGGCCGAGGCAGAGGCGGCAACAGCCCGCATGGAGACCAGCGGATCGGACGACGACTCCATCCATGTCGAAGAGACCGAGGAAGACCTGCTCGAGGGAATCCCCGAGGAGGAGTTGAAGGCGGCGAGCGACGTCGTGCTTCCCAAGGTCACCCCGCGCACGAAGGCGAAGTCGTCGCGCAGGCGCTCCGTCGACACCGGCGTCACCATGCTCACGGGCGACCCCGTGCGCATGTACCTCAAGGAAATCGGCAAAGTCCCCCTGCTCACCGCAGCGGAGGAGATCGACCTCGCTATGAAGATCGAGGCGGGCGTCGCCGCCACGGCCGAGATCGAGAAGGCCGAGGACGAGGGCGTCGAGCTGCCCCGTCGCGAAATGCGCCGACTCAGCCGCATCGAGCAGGTCGGCCTCGACGCGAAGCAGCAGCTCATCGAGGCGAACTTGCGTCTCGTTGTTTCGATTGCGAAACGCTACGTCGGCCGCGGCATGCTGTTCCTCGACCTCATCCAGGAAGGCAACCTCGGCCTCATTCGCGCGGTCGAGAAATTCGACTACAAGAAGGGCTTCAAGTTCTCGACGTACGCAACCTGGTGGATTCGCCAGGCCATCACGCGCGCCATCGCCGACCAGGCCCGCACGATCCGCATTCCGGTGCACATGGTCGAGACCATCAACAAGC
>CAMOUE010000106.1 GCA_946626265.1 uncultured Eggerthellaceae bacterium
CGTACTGGATGGTTCCCATTCTGAACTACTACCTGGACAAGATGTACGGCGAGGAGTACGGCGTGACCGGCGAGCTCGTGACTGACCAGGTTTTCCTATTCCAAATTGGCGGACCGGTGTCACTCGAGGTGGTTGAAGCCGCAACGGGCGAGGATTTCCACGACATGAAGCATCTGCGCTATCGCGACTCGCAAATTTGCGGGCACCCGGTGCAGATCTGCCGCGTGGGCATGGCCGGCACGATCGCCTACGAGGTGCACGGCGACATCCGCGATGCGCACGAGATTTACAACAAGCTGTGGGAGGTTGGCCAACCCCTCGGCATGCGCCGCTTGGGCTCACACTGCTACCCCATGAACCACGCCGAGAACGGTTTCCCGCAATTGAAAGTCCACTTCCTTGAGCCGCGCAGCCAGATGGCCGGCCTCATGGAGTACCTCAAGACCACGCCGGGCATGGAATTCCAGATCATGACCTGCGACGAGAACGGTTTCATCTTGGACGGATCGGCGGCCGACGATCGCAATGCGTTCTTCCACAATCCCTACGAATTCGGCTGGGGCCGCATAATTCACCTCGACCACGACTTCATCGGACGCGAGGCGTGCGAGAAGATGGCAGCCGATCCCGCGACGCGCAAAGTCGTGACCTTCGAGTGGAATGCCGACGACGTTGCCGACGTGTTTGCCAGCCAGTTCAGGGGCGAGGACGTCGAGCCGTACAAGCCTATCGAAAGCCCGAGCGACGTGGAATTCTGGATGAGCCCCTTCGTGCACCACGACTACGTCGTAGACGACGACGGCAATATAATCGGCACGTCGTTCGGACGTCAGAACGCTTGCTACTTCCGTCACATGATCTCGATTGGCTGCATCGACCCGGCCTTTGCCGACGAGGGTACCGAGGTCTGCGTGCTGTGGGGCAATCCTGGCCAGCGCCAGAAGAAGATACGCGCCAAAATCGCGCGCTACCCCTACAATAACGTCATGCGCTCCGACACCATCGACGTGAACAAACGGTAGACGAAAAGCGTAGGCTCCTGCCCTGCATGTGCGAATTGAGGACGTCGTGGAGTTCGCAAGGCCCTAATCGAAAACCACCCACCTCATCCAATTGGCATGCGGCAAAACTGCAGGGGTGCAGCCTCATACAGGCCGCACCCCTGCTTTTTCATATTCTGAACCGTTGATCATGCGAGGCGATGCGCCAGGTGACGTCTCCCGGGTTATCAACCTATAATTCGATTCCTGCCAGGGCCATTCGAGAGGCATCTCCTTGCGATTTCGCACCAGGTGCACCCTCGCCGCGAACTCCACGGCGCGGCAGAGCAGGTTTCCGCTACTTATGTCTTTTCTCACCCCGCCCCCACTTCCCCGCCGTTTATACCGCATTGTACGCCTTTGCCCTGCCGTGCGACGGGGACCCGGCACGTCAGCTCTTCCTCGCAAGGTCGAACAACGCCGCGACGAACGCCGACAGGACGAACGCGGCGATGCACGCCAACCTGATGAGCAACCTCACCGCAGCCGCTGCGACCGAATCTCCCATCGAAGCCACCTCCTGCCTAGCATGCGCCCTCGACCATGCCGGACGCCGGAGTGTCAACCGTCGCTGATCACCCGCCCGCTCGATCCGCTCATGAGCGCCTCGTACCCTACGATGACATGGTACGCGTGTCCCGCGAGCGCACGCGTACGCGAAACGGGACACCGAGCGGGATTCCCGCGAACAGCCGCCCGGCCACCACGCCGTGCAGCCATAAACCGCCCTCTCGATAGCGCCCACCGCAAGCACCTAGCGCCAGCACCGAACACCTTTCATGCCCCTATCTCCCTCGCCCCCTCCCGGCCCCGCGTCCCGGCCCGCACGCGCACCTCGGGCGCGCATCATCGCCGAGGACCCCGCACGCCCGCTAGGGCACGCGAAAACTTCCCGCAGCCGCTGCGCGACCCGGAAAACTCCCAAGCCCTCCGGGTTTCGCTTTCCACCCCTGCGCACGCGCGTGAACCCCGGCGCCTTGAGCGCCACGAGGCCCGCAAGGGGCGGGCCCTAAAGACACGAGGAGGTCGTGAGATGAACGAGACGAAGATGAGGGCAATGAAGGCCATCGGGCGCTACCTGGAGCTCAAGGGCGCCGAGATCCTCGAGGAGGGCTGGGCGCACGGCGGCGACGTCGCCGACTACATCGTCGACGACTGCGGCGAGATCGCGATCGTGTTCGGGCGCGTGCACGAGAACGCGGGCGCCGGCATCCCGGACGAGCATATCGACCGCAAGTCCTTCGAGCGGCTGGCGGCCGCCTCCCTCGCCGAGCTCGCCGATTGCGCGCTGCGCGCCGACGCGGTGGCGGTGCTCGTGATCTCAGGCGAGCGCGCCATCGTCCGCCACCACGTGAACGCCATAGCCGCCTACGGGCTCGACCTCCTACCGTAGGCCGGGGCGGCCCCGCCCCCGGGCGGGGCCGCTAGCCCCTTCAATCCTGCAGAGGCGCCAGCGTCCGCCGCGGAGAGCGCGGGCGCCGGCTTCTCCGCGCTTCCGCCGGCCGCCCGGAACCGACATGCGGCATCTCGCACGGCGGTCCAGTCGCCACCGCCCGAGATGGCATCCCTGACGGCCAGCCAGCCGAATCGCGCACCTCCGGGTTCAAACCCCGCCGACGCGTTCCGAGCCGCCCTCCCGAATGCGCAGTGCGCGCGCCCATCTGACGACCTCCCTGCCGCGTCCCGCCCCCGCCCACCTCATGGACCGCATCCTCGCGGCGCACGCGCGCCGGCGCAAGGGCCGCGAAAACTTCCCGCATGCGGGAACTCCGGGCCCTCCGGGTTTCGCATTCCCCCCTTGCACCGCCGCACTTTCGCCGCATGTTTTCCGGCCACGAGGCACGCCACGGGGAGCGGGCCGCTACGGCAAGGAGGTCGCGAGATGGGCAAGGATCTGCTGAACGAGTTCGTGAGGGCCGGCTACCTGGACGCCAGCGTCACCGAGGGGTTCGACCCCTACTACGAGCCGAGCTGGTGGCGCGGCGAGGACTGCAATCGCGAAGATGCCGCGTGGGGCGAGTTCGACGGTTGCGATACCGACGCTGGCGATTGCTTCGCAAGCTTGAGCTTCTAGCCTGGGCCGTCGGGCGCTCTGGCAAAAGGGCGCCTGACGGGCGCAATGCCGCCAACCGCAGAAGCGGCAAAGCACAGCCATGCGAGTCCCGCGCAACCCTGCGCCGATCGCGACGAACGGCTTTGGCTTGATGAGCCGCCCCATCCGATCGAGCTCTTTCCAACAATACAGCGCGATCGACGCGGCCACGCGCCCTCGCTTGAGCGCAACCTGATGCGATATGCTGCTCAAGCGCTCGCTTAAACGCCGAACGATTTGCTTGCACCATACACAAAGGAGGATGCCATGCAGCAGGTTACAACGTCGGCCGAAACAGAGTTTTCGCGCGCTGCGGAGCGACTGCTCGAGAGGAAGAGAATCGGGCTTGAATCGGCCATCGAGGCGCTCGAGACGGTCGGCTACCGCGTCTCAACTGACGACGACGGCCATTTCAGGGTAGCGGCCGCAACATCGTCTAATGCACCCGGCAAAGCGGCCGCGGCTCCGTCGGGGAATGCTGAATTCCTGCAAGACTATCCGGAGCTGCTAAGGCCCTCCCACATAGCCGAGATAACGGGCATGCACGCTAGCCACGTCAGGTCGCTGTGCCAGGAGGGAACGATCCCGGCCGTGCGCGTCGGTAGCCGATGGCTTGTGCCGAAGAAGCGATTCGTCAGGTACATCATGGACGATTAGCGCTAGGTTTCGGTCGGCAACCCAGCATGCATGCCGCATGCGAGCGGAGCTCCCATGCATGAGTTTGAAATAGTACAATAACGCTTAGCGATTAACCACTTGACGCAATTCCTTCAAAGAAGCATGTGGCGTTTACGCGTATACGCTCGAAGGTGGACCGATGATTATCAGCGCAAGCAGAAGGACCGACATCCCCAGGTTCCATAGCGACTGGATGCTCAACCGGATACGCGAAGGCTTCGTCGACGTGCGAAACCCGATGTTCCCCTCGCAGGTGAGCCGCTACAGGCTGTCCCCCGAGATCGTCGACGGCATAGTCTTCTGGACGAAGGACCCCGAGCCCATGATCCCCAAGCTCGGCGCCTTCGCCGATTACAGCTACTACTTCCAGTTCTCCCTCACCTCCTATGGCAGGGACGTCGAGAGCGGGTTGCGCGACAAGCATGCCCTCATAGCCACGTTCAAAGAGCTCGCCGATACGATAGGGCCGGAAAGGGTCATGTGGCGCTTCGACCCGATCCTGCTCAACGGAAAGTACTCGCCGGAATACCAGCTGCGTGCTTTCAACACCATTGCAACCGAGCTCAATGGCTCTACCGAGAAGGTCACGATCAGCTTCATCGACGAGTACAACTTCGGCGGGCGCAGCATCTACAGGTCCGTGGGGACCGACGGTGTCGCCGCCGAGCAGCAGAACTTCCTTGCCGAGCGCATGTCGGCCATCGCGCACGAGAACGGGATGGCGATCGACACGTGCGCCGAGGCGGTCGACCTGGAGAAATACGGCATCCAGCACGCGCGCTGCGTCGACTCCCGCGTGTTCGAGCGAATCGGCGGCTGCAGGCTCTCGCGCCTGAAAACGCGCTACGAAGAGCTCGCGAAGGACAAGTCTCAACGCAAGGAATGCCGCTGCATAGAGAGCATCGACATCGGCTGGCCGAACACCTGTGCAAACGGCTGCAAGTACTGCTACGCCACGACCAGCCCCGGGGAGCTCGCCCGAAACCTGTCGGGGCTCTGCGACCCCGAGAGCAGCCTGCTCTGCGGCTACGTCGACCCGGCCGTCGACAAGGTCAAGGACCACCGAGGCACGGGTGACGCCCGCGACAGGTCGTTCAAGTTCGGCTTCGGCGGCGACCAGCTCTTCCAGGAGGTCTAGAAGATGGACGATGCCCCCAGGTTCGAGCCGAACGATCGCTACGCCGAGCTCATCGGCAGACTGAACCCTCCGAGCTTTGGGGGGATACGCTCAATCGCCTACCAGCTGCTTAACGAAAACTACAGCACAGCTGAGATTAACGCCATGTACGATGACTTGCAGCATGGCAGGCGCGTGCTTGATCGAGAGGAACTCCTCTGGCGCTACCTGTACGCTTTCGGGCCCAAGCACATGAAGAAGATGCGCCTCGCGCTAAGCAGGACGAAACGCGTATTCCGGGAGCTGGCAAAAGAATCCATGTCGGTAATCGACTGGGGATGCGGGCAGGCTCTTGCATCATGCTGCCTTTTCGACTACCTCAACGACAACAAAATCTTCATCCCCGTCGACGAGGTCGTCCTGATCGAGCCCTCGGAGCTCGCGTTGCGCTACGCCGCCCTGCACCTCACAGCCTACGGGATCACGCAGACAAAGGCGCTGCAGAAGTGCCTCGACGGCGTAACGGCAGAGGACATAGAGACCAAATCGCCGGTCACCCTGCATCTCTTCTCGAACATCCTCGACATGGAGGGCTTCGACATGAAGCGCCTCGTGCAAACGATAGGGGCCTCCGCTTCCGGCACCCATTACTTCGTATGCGTGAGCCCCGTGTACAGCAGCAACAACGGCATTAGCCGCATCGAGCTGTTCAAGAGCTACTTCTCCGGCATCGATACGGTGAGACAGGAAAGGCGGACCCAAAACAGAGCGGAGAGCAACGCCGTCTCCGAGCTCGCGAGCCTCATAAAACCTCAAAGAACAGCCGAAGAGAACTACACGATGGAGCTCCTCATCTTCAAATACGAGTGCGGGAAAAGCTCGGTTGTGGACGTGGACTACTATCCCCCGGTCCAGTTCTTCGCGTCATACGAGCTCGACTGCGTGCGCGAAGACGCAAGCTCCCGGGCCGAGATCGACAACGCGCTCTCGGCGTTCGAAGTCGCCGCCCCGTTCGAGCTCGGCGCCAGGGTCTACGACGACGTGAACCCGATACTCGCCGTACTCAACAACATAGTCGTGCGCGGGCTCCCAACGAGAACAAGCCCGTTCGTAGAGAGCGCGTTCGAGTTCGCGGGAAACGCCCGCGCCGAGGACGACCTCGGAGGAATTTCCTTCCGATGCGCTGATGATCGCGACGAAGCGGCTAAGAAGGCGAAGCTTTACACCCCGATAGGCATCGCGAGGCTGGAGAAGGTCATCGTCGAGGCCCTCATAACGGGCTCGCTCGACATCTCGAAGGACCGATGGCGGGTCATCGCCGTAGAACGCGACGTGCCCTGCGCAGCGCTGGCATTCGAAGACCTGCGCCAGATGCTCCGGCACGCCTCTGCGCTGAGCAGAGACTTCAAGTCGCTGGACATGCCAGAAGTAGACCTCACGGTGGTATGCGGTGACGAATGGCTCGACTCGCCGCTGCATCTCGACGCGCACGTCGTGGCGGAATGCGACGACCGCATGCGATCCAGCAAGTACGACATGGTCGTAGACATGGCGGTGCTCGGCGAGATAGATGAGGCACGCGCCTCCTTCAGCGAGTTCAGGGCGCGCAACAACTGCTATTTCGTGGTGGGCCGTTCTAGCAGCGTGCGGAGCCGAAGAACCATCTACACATCGGACGTCATCGAGTACGAGCCCCTCGGATCGACTGACGGGTTCGGGCGTTTCCGGGAAGACGAGGAGATGCTCGAGCATCTAAGGTACTTCCTGAACCTGCTGTTCAGGAAGGAGGATTTCCGCCCGGGGCAGGTGCCCATTCTCAATCGCGCGCTGCAGAACAAGAACGTCATAGGCCTTCTTCCAACTGGAGGAGGCAAGTCGCTGACGTACCAGCTGGCCTCGATGCTGCAACCGGGCGTGACACTCGTCATCGACCCCCTCCGCGCCCTCATGCAGGACCAATACGCGGGCCTCGCCTCCGCCGGCATCGACGACTGCACATTCATCAACTCGACGATTTCCGACAAGGAAAAGGACGAGAGGCTCTCCCGCATGGAAGCTTCCGAGATGCAGTTCGTCTTCGTCTCGCCAGAGAGGCTGTGCATGCAAAGCTTCAGGAACCGGCTGTCGACCATGCACGACCTCGGCGTCTACTTCGCCTACGGAGTCATAGACGAGGTGCATTGCGTTTCGGAATGGGGCCACGATTTCAGGTTCTCGTACCTGCATTTGGGCAGGAACCTCTACAGCTTCGTTCACACGAAGAACGACAGCGGCCACCTCACCCTCTTCGGCCTCACGGCCACAGCTTCCTTCGACGTGCTTGCCGATGTCGAAAGGGAGCTATCTGGAGACGGCGCCTATCCCCTCGACGCGAATACGGTTGTGCGCCACGAGGACACCGACCGGCTCGAGTTGCAGTACAAGGTCGAGCGCGTGCCGGTGCGGTTTGAGGCAGACAGGAATTACGACACCAGGCATGTAGTCGACCCGAGCCTGCCCAGGGCCGTCAGGCTCAGCAACTCCTACCACGATTCCGAGCGCGCGAGCAAATCCGAGTACCTAGCGCTGCACCTCCGCGACGTATTCGACGAGATCGAGGCATTGCAACAACCGGACAGCATAGAGCGCATCAAGAGCAGGTTCGCCGAACGCCATAACGTCATGAACGAATTCGGCGGCGCGGAACTCACGTGCAACGTGCCGGAAAACCCCTTCGGCAAATCGGACGAGTACGGGTATGGCGGAATCGTCTTCTGCCCGCACAGGGCGAACACGCCCATATCGGTCATGCACAATGCCGAGATGCTGTCCGAGTCCATTGCCGACATCGGGACCTTCATGGGCAGCTCTGACGGCGACGAAGACCTGGACGCGCGGTCGTTCGAGAGCCTGGAGCTCTTCAAGCAGAACAAGCTCCCGCTCATGGTCGCGACCAAAGCCTTTCTCTATGTTAAACCACTGTTGACATCAGAGCCAGTTTGCCTGGGATGTTTCG
>CAMOUE010000107.1 GCA_946626265.1 uncultured Eggerthellaceae bacterium
GCGCGTGCGCAACCGGTTAATGCACAAGCTGAACTTCTTCGAACGCCGATACGGAATGTCGCTATGCGTCGGATGCGGGCGATGCGTCGAGAAATGCCCCGTCGCGCTCGACATCACGCGCCTGATCGACGAGATAGGAGCCGCAAATGCCTAGCATCGAGATTTCCCATGGCTGCGCAAGCGGCGAACGTCCGCTCATACCCCAGGTTTGCCGCGTGATCGAAATCACGCAGGAGACGCCCGACGTGAAATCGTTCAGGCTGCAGACGCTCGACGGCAAGAAGCCCTTCGATTGCGAGCCCGGCCAGCTCGGCATGTTCGGGCTGCTCGCATACGGCGAGTGCATGTTCGTCGTATCGGCCCAGAGCGACGAATGGGTCCAGTTCACCGTGAAGAAGGTCGGCATGGTCACCGAGCAGCTGCATAGCCTGTCCGTCGGCGACGAGGTGTCGCTGCGGGGGCCGTACGGCAACTGGTGGCCTACCGAGAGCTGCAAGGGCAAGGACATGCTGTTCATAAGCGGCGGCATCGGCCTTCCGCCCGTGAGGTCGTTCTTGCTCCACTGCCTCGAGCATCGCGCGGATTACGGGCGCATCGACCTCGTGTACTCGGGATCGACCTACGATGACCTCGTCTTCAAGGAGCAGCTCTTCGACATCTGGCCCAACGAGCCCGACATGCACGTTCACGTGTCGCTGTACCACGAAGACGACCGCTGGGACGGCCCGGTCGCCTACACCGCGCCTTTCCTCGAGACGCTCGACCTCGGGCCCGAAGACGGAAACCGCGTGGCCGTGATTTGCGGTGGCCCGTCGCTTTCCCGCACGTGCCGCGAATCGCTCGTCAACGCCGGCTTCGACGAGGGCTCGATCCTCACGACGCTCGAGATGCGCATGAAATGCGGCGTGGGCAAATGCGGCCGATGCAACATGGGCGGGCACTTCATCTGCCTCGACGGACCGATTTTCTCGCTTGCCGAGATCGCGCAGATGCACAGCGACGTGTAGGTGCGCACATGACCAGCCAACCCGACCAACCGACTTCCGAGCCCGCCATGCGCGCATCGATGGCGATTTCTTCCGTTACGGGAAACACCGCGTCGATTGCGCAGGCGGTGCGGTCGGCGGCCGAGGAGGCCGGTTGGACGATCAACGACGTCGTCGGCCCAAACCCGCCCGACGACGTCGTGATCGTCTGCTTCTGGTGCCGCAAGAGCACGCTCGACCCGAAGAGCCTGAAGTTCGTGGAGTCGTGCTCGGGCAAGAGGATCCTGCTCTTCGGCACGATGGGAGGTTGCCCCGTCGGCGCCTACGCCGACCGCGTGCGCGCGAACGTGACGAGCAAGGTATGCGAGCGCAACGAATGCCTCGGCGTGTTCCTCTGCCAGGGCAAAGTGAACCCCGAGCGCATCGAGATGCGGCGGAACCTTCCCGAAAGCGACCCCCACCACCTCGACGACCGGGGCCTCGCGCGCCTGACCGAAGGGCTGAACCACCCGGATGCGACCGACATGGCCAACGCCCGGGCCTTCGCGCTCGACTACCTCCATTAACGAAAGATGTGCAAAAAAGGGGAGACTCCCCTTTTTTGCACATCTTTGGAAAAGACGGGGCCGGCAGCTGCCGACCCCTACCAATTCTAATTGTAAGACGTGCCGCTATGCGCCGACGCGACGCACGGTGCCGCCGAAGCCGCGGGCAGCGCGAGATTCGCGAGATGCGCGGGCCTGCTCGTCGGCAATCCACGCCGGCGTGGCGTCGTTGTCGTGACCCTCGGCGTTAACCCAGCTGAACGCAGCGCTCTTCTCGGCAAGGTCCTTGTGCTGCAGCATGACGGCACCTGCCTTGACCACGTATACGAACGCGAGAGCGAGCACGAACGCGATTACCTGTATCATGTCTGGTCCTCCTTACGGCCGCTCGAAAGCATTTCCTTGGAAGGCATGGTAACGCGTGGTATATTCATTGCCAAACTGTTATTATCGATATTCACAACAGGTTAGCGTTGTAATCGAAAAAGGCGGTCGCCCATGAACTTCAGCTCCCTCTCGTATTTCGAAATGCTCGCACGCGAACGCAACTTCACGCGCGCCGCCCAGCGGTTGCACATCACCCAGCAATCGCTGAGCTCCAACATAGCGAAGATGGAGCAGGAGCTCGGCTGCCAGCTCATCATCCGCCACGTCCCGCTCGAGCTCACCTACGCCGGCGAAGTGCTTCTGCGCTACGCCGCGACGTTCAGGGAGGAGTACCGCGCCATGCAGCAGGAGTTCTGCGACATCTCCCAGAACCAACGGGGCGTGCTCCGCATCGGGGTGACGTACACGCGCGGGCGCACCATCTTGCCCGACATCATCCAATCGTTTCAGAAACGCTTCCCCGCAATACAGATCGACCTGGTCGAAGACACGAACGACGGGCTTCGCCGCAAGCTCGTCGAAGGCGACGTCGACCTGGCCATCGCAGATTTCCCCGACCCCATCCCCGGCATCAAGCTGCACGACTTCTACAGCGAGGAGGTCGTCATGCTCGTATCGCGCGAGCTGTTCGCGTCGCTTTACGGGGAAGACGCCGACGATCGCATGCGTCGGTTCGAGGAAGGCGACTTCGCGGCGATCGAGGAATGTCCGCTCGTGCTGAACAGCGTCGACGACATCGGCGGCCACATCGAGCGCAGCCTGCTCAAGCGTTCCGGCATCGCCCATCCACGCATCATGGCGACATCCAGCAACGCCGAAACGTTGCTCGCGTTGTGCATACGGGGCGTCGGCGCATGCTTCGTGCCCGAGATACTCGCGAAGTCCGCCCTCACGGCCGAGCAGTTCTCGTCCTTGCTCGTGCTGCGGCTCGGCAGGACCGCCCAGTACCGCATCCGCCTCGGACACCAGGCGAACAGCTACCAGTGGAGCATCATAGAATCGTTCATCCAGAGCGCATGGGATGCGCTGCCGTCTATCGCATCCTAGAATAAATACAATTCCACACCGTTTATCTAGGTCAACGCTAAATAGGGGAAACATCGACACATCCGCCGAAAAGGACGGCACAGACCTGTTAATTCCAAACCAGATGAGTTAGATTAACCCTAGGTTTCGATGGCGTATCGTTTCGTCGCCGTGGCGGCGATGGGACATGACGGCACCGAGTGCGATTTCAATGAATTGGAGGATGGCGCTATGATCAAGATTGGCATCAACGGGTTCGGTCGCATTGGCTCTCTCGTCTTTAGGGCGGCTATCAAGTCCGAAGACATCGAGGTCGTTGCAATTAACGCACCCCGGCACCCTGCTTCCCAGGTTGCCTATGCCACGAAGTACGACACCGTGCACGGCGTATACGACGGCACGATCGAAGCCGACGACGAAGCCGGCACCATGACCGTCGACGGCAAGGTTATCAAGATTCTCGACGACGTGAAGTACCGCGACGCGGCGCTCATCCCCTGGGGCGAGCTCGGAGTCGAGTACGTCATGGAGTGCACGGGCCAGTACCGTGCACGCGTCAACGCGCAGAAGCACATCGACGCCGGCGCCAAGGTGGTCGTCATCTCCGGTCCGACGAAGCAAGACGTCCCGATGTTCGTCTGCGGCGCCAACCTGCACGAGTACGAACCCGACATGGACATCGTCTCCAACGCATCGTGCACCACGAACTGTGTGGCGCCCCTGGCCAAGGTCGTTCACGAGAACTTCGGCATCGTCGAGGGCTTCATGACCACCATCCACGCGACCACCGCCTCGCAATCCCCCGTCGACGGCTTCCCGAAGAAGAACTGGCGCCTCGGCCGCTCCGTGTTCGGCAACATCGTTCCCACGACCACCGGCGCCGCCGATGCGGTGGGCCGTGTCATTCCCGACCTCAACGGCAAGATGACGGGCGTTTCGATCCGCATCCCGTCGGCCGACGTGTCGATGGCCGATTTGACCGTCCGCCTCGAGAAGCCGGCGAGCTACGAGGAGATCTGCGCGGCCATCAAGAAGGCCGCCGAAGGCGAGCTGGCGGGCATCCTGGGCTACACCGACGACGAGGTCGTCTCGCAGGACTTCCGTTCCGACCCGCGTACGTCGATTTTCGACGCGGGCGCCGGCAAGGCCCTCAACCCGCAGTTCGTCAAGCTCATGGCCTGGTACGACAACGAGTGGGGCTTCTCGAACAAGATGCTCGACCTCACGCGCCACATCGACTCCGTCCGCAAGGCGTAGCCCGCGTTCATACATCACCGTACGATTTCGGGCGCCGATTCGTCGGCGCCCTTCCAATTTCCGCGCATCGAGGAAACCGCCCCCTGGCGCGTCACGGCGCACCGCTTAACGCGCATCCGCGCAAAGCCAAGTTGGGAATACAATATGGATAGACCGCGGAGGATGGCGAATCGGTCCCTGGCGTGGGGTAGTATCGTGGAACGCCTCGCCATAAGGGCGCGCGGCAAACAGTGAGGGGACTGCAACATGAACGCGATGATAGTCGTAATCGTTTCGGCGGTCGTCCTCGCATGCGCCTACATCCTCTATGGCGGTTGGCTCGCCCGCCAATGGGGCGTCGACCCCGACCGCGAAACCCCCGCCCATGAATTCGAGGACGGCGTAGACTACGTGCCCTCGCCTTCGTATGTGGTGTTCGGCCACCACGTGAGCTCGATCTTAGGCGCCGGCTCCATCGGAGGCGCCATTCAAGCAGCCGTGTTCGGATGGGTGCCCGTCGTGCTCTGGATAGCGGTCGGCGGCATCTTCTTCGGCGCGGTTCAGGATTTCGGTTCGCTGCTCGCGTCGCTGCGCCACAAAGGCGCCACCTTGGCGGAAGTCGTCGGGCGAAACGTCGACGATACGGCGAAGCGCCTGTTCTGCCTGTTCGCCTTCGTCTCAATCGTTCTGCTCGTGGCCGCGCTCGCATCCATCGTCGCCAGCACGTTCCAGGTCGTCGATTCCCAAACGGCAGACGTGAACGAGCGGAATTCGCGCGTTGCCATGATATCCATCCTGTTCGCCGTCGTGGCGATAATCTGGGGTGCCATCATGAGGGGACGCCGCGTTCATCCTGCGCTAAACATCGCATGTGCGATCGTCCTCGTCTGCGCGATCGTCGCCGCAGGCTTCAACATGCCGGCCGTCATCGCGCTCGACCACACGTCGTGGATGCTCGTGCTCGGCGCCTACGTTCTCGTGACCGCCATAGCGCCCGTGTGGACGATCCTCCAGCCGCGCGACTACCTGTCGAGCTTCCTGCTCTACGGCGTGCTTCTGCTCGCCATGATCGGAACAATCGGGGCGGGCGTCGTCGGAACGGCAACCGACCTCCAGATTCCCGCGTTCACCGGCTTCGTCGCCAGCTCGACGGCCTTCGACGCCACGACGGGCGCCACGGTCGTGCAAGACGGCGTCACGGTCGTCAACCAATCCGCCCAGGGAGGGTTCCTGTTCCCGGCGCTCTTCGTCACCGTCGGCTGCGGAGCCATCTCGGGTTTCCACGGCATCGTAGCCTCCGGAACCACATCGAAGCAGGTCGAAAGCGAAGCCCACGCGAAACCGATCGGTTTTGGCGGCATGCTCGTCGAATGCATGCTGGCAATCGTCGCCGTCTGCGCAGTCGGTTTCGTGTGGACGAACTTCACGGCGGGCGGCTACGCCTCCCCCGCCCAGGTGTTCGCGGACGGGCTTTCGGGCATGCTCGCGACCATACCCGGCGTCGAAGGCTACAAGGACCTGGCGTACGCCCTCATCGCTTTGGCGGTGTCTGCGTTCTGCCTCACCACGCTCGACACGGCGACGAGGCTCGGGCGCATTTTGCTCCAAGAGCTCTGGATCCCCGCCGGCCAGACGCCCGACGATGTCTCGGGCCTCCGGAAAGCCCTCGGGAACAGGTACGTTTCGACGATTGTCACGGTCGCGCTCGGAATAGGGCTCGGCATGGCGGGCTACTCGCTCGTATGGCCCCTGTTCGGCACGGCGAACCTGCTGCTCGCGTTCTTGGCGCTCCTCGCCGTCGGCGCCTGGCTTGGAAACGCCGGGAAGAACAACCGCATGCTCCTCGTGCCGATGGCGTTCATCCTCGCCGTCACGCTTGCCTCGCTCGTGCTGATCGTCATGCAGGGAATCGCCTCCATCATAGTCGGAGGCGATATCGCGGCGCCGCTCGTCCAACTCGTGATCGCACTTGCGCTGCTCGTGCTCTCCATCGCGCAAGCGCGGAAAGGGTTTCGCATCGCATTCGGGCGCCGTGGACGCTAGAGCCGCGCACGTTCGCACCCCGCCGCTTCGGTGCACGCTAGCGCCGCGCGTCGCGAACGACGCCCGCTTACAAAAGGTCGAACACGAGCCTCACGGCAAACAGCACGATCACCACGAGCATGACGGGACGCGCTATCGACGAGCCGCGCTTCGTGAAACTGCGGGCGCCGAGCCAGTTGCCCGCAATGTTGAACGCTCCTGCGACCAAGCCCAATGGGAGCAGGACCGCCCCATTTACGAGGAAGACGACGAGCGCGGTGACGTTCGTCGTCAGGTTGATCGCCTTCGTGGTGCCCGCAGCCGTGCGCACGTCCTGATGGGCGAGGGCCGTGAGGGCTATCATGAGGAACGTGCCCGTCCCGGGACCGTAGAACCCATCGTACACGCCGATGACCGATGCGACCCCCGCAGTGATGGCAAGCGCCTTGCCACGAGGCAGTTCGTCCTTCGAAAACGCGTCGAAGCTCTTCGTGCGCAACACGAAGAAGGCGACGAACGGCAAGATGGCGAGCATGATGACCTTGAAGGCGAAATCGTCGGTATGCAGCGCGAGATTGCTTCCCGCGAACGAGCCCGCAAGCCCGCATGCAACGCCGACGACGACGAACGCTTTCACCATGTACCCGTTGACCGCATAGCGGATCGTCGCGATGGTCGTGCCCATCGTCGACGCCAGCTTGTTCGTGGCGATCGCGTTGTGCACGGGCAAGCCCGCGAAGATGAACGCCGGAAGCGAGATGAGCCCTCCTCCACCGGCTATGGCATCGACGAAACCCGCGATGAACGCGAGAGGGCAAACGATTAGGAACTCCACTACACTACCTGCACCATGCCAGCGCGGATGCAGGCGACGCACGCCGCGCCGTCGATCCGACGCCCGGCAATCGAGCGCTTCGCAAGGGGGGTCATGATATGCCGGTGCGACGGCATGTGGGAAACCATCGATGCGCCCTTTCCGAGTTCTCGCCTAGCCCGCGTACGTTCTTTTCTCGGAGCCATTTTCCCATAAACGGGCAACGGCCGCGTCGAAGCGCGAAAAACGCACACCCCCATGCGAAAGCGCGGGGCCGAAGTCATCCGGCCCCGCGCCCCCGCGCTGGCAGCTTCGAAAGCCGCCTTGCATCTACATCATCCGCGCTTAGCTTATGCCCTCGAGCTTCTCGCCGTTCACGTAGAGCGCATGCCCGTTGCCGATCACGCTCGACGCGTCGCCGTCGAAGGACGTCACGTAGGTGTCCTGCGTCAACGTCCACGTGCTCGTCGAATCGATCGACACGGCGACGGTGCCGACCTCGGTGGAGACCGACTCGCCGCTCGCATTCGAGATCTCGCCGCCGATGTAGCCCTCGAACGTCGAGCCGTTCGAAAGGTTCAGCGTGAGCTGCGAGTCGTTGCCGACGAGGATTGCACCTTCGAGCGCCTGCTGCGTCGCGTTGAGCGTCGCGATGTTGGACGCGCCGCTCCAGCCGTCAGCGCATACGGACATCAGGATGTTTTCCGCGTCCTCGTTGACGAGCTCCACGTTTTCGAGGTTGACGATCGCGTTCGTGTTCGTGACATGGAAGATGTGCCCGCTCTTGCTCGTGAGCGTGCCGCCCGTCATGCTGAACGACGACGTGCCGCTGTCGGCGTCGCCCGACAT
>CAMOUE010000108.1 GCA_946626265.1 uncultured Eggerthellaceae bacterium
AAGCTGAACTCGAACGCCTTGTCCATGGCGGCCTTCACCAGCTCGGGCTCGTCCACGATGTCCATGAAGAAGTTCATGAGCGTGCGCGCGCCGCAAAAGCCCTCGATGGGCGTGCCGCCGAGCGCACCGTTGATGACGGCAACGTCGGCCTCTTCCTTGATGCGCCCGTTGACTTTGGCGCGTTCCGGGGCGAGCGGGGCCATCTTGCCTATCGGGTCGCCGATCTTCTCCTTCATGAAGCGTGCGGCCCAGGGGCCGTAGCCCTCGTCGATGATGGTCTGGTAGTCCTCCTCGGTCATGAGCTCCTTCTCGTCGAGCTGCCACAGCTCGTCATCGGCCAGTTCCTCGCCGGGGAGCTTGATCTGCGAGAGCCAGAGAATCGAGAGGCCGTAGGGGTTCTGCACCGGGTTGTGCATGGTGTCGATGCCCGGGTGGTCGTGCAGGAAGTCGATGACGGCCGTGGTGGCGGTTTCGATCTTCGTCAGGGCATCGGCGATGCTCAAGCCCTGGGCCCGAGCGATATATGCCGGGCCGCTGTACGAGAAGGGAATCTTATCGACTGTTTTCATGCTGATTGCATCAAATGTGCGTTGAAGACGTTCGTCGTAAAGGCCCATGACAACTCCTTGCGCGTAAGTGCTGGTAATACAGCTGATGGACTTTGCAGTCCTAATCGTACAATCGAGGTAAAGCCATGTAATCGGTGCACATTGAGATTTCTTGAAATAAAATTAGTGCGAAATGCATAAACACCGACGCGGGAGGTGCGCTTTGGAGTATTCCTTACAGCTCATAGCCGAGCGCCTTTGCGGCAAGGGATACCGTGCGCTGGCGATGAACGGCAGGGAATCGTTCGCGCGGAAGGTGCGCATCCTTCCCGAATGCGACACGGCGCTCGAGGGCGATACCCTGTACATATGCAAGACCTACCAGGATGCTCAAGCCGCTTCCGCCGATTCGGGCTGTTCGTTCGTGTTGCCCAACATGCCGGATCGTGGCTGGCGAAAACCGAGCATCGTCGTCGAAGGCGTGGCGAGCCCGGCGAGCCTTCTGAATGCGGTGATCGACGTCGTCGACGAGCTCGATGAGTCTTTTGCCCAGATGGGCGAACTCGCCTGGCGCTCCGATGGTCTGGGACTTATCGTCGAGCTGCTCTCGAGCCTGCTGGGCAATCCCGTATACATCGTCGATTCCAGCTTCAAGGTCATGGCAATCGTCGACGATCCCGACATGGAAGAGATGAGCGTCAACTGGATGAACGCCGCCAAGCGCGGTTACCTTTCCTATGACGTCATCGCCAACCTCATCCGAAGCAACGAGCTCCACGATATCGAATCGTCGAATTCCGCCGATATCGTGCGGTCGGAATACTTCTATACGCCGTTCGCCAACCTGAACCTCCGCTTGGACGGCAAGGTCCAAGGCCATCTGTTCGTCGTGCAGATGTACCGCAATATCACGCCATGCGATTTGGAGCTCATCGATCGCGCAGCGCCGATTGTCTTGCGGGCAATGCAGACCGACCCGGCTTACAGGTCGACGCGGGGACCGTACTACGAGCATTTCGTCATCGATTGGATCGAGGGAAGGCTGCACGATGCCAGCTACATTTCGAACCAGTTGGACTCCCTTTCGTTCGACGCGCGCAGGCTCGTCGTCGTTGCCGTAGTCGAGCTGCTGGTGTCGAGCGACTTCAGGCGCGAACATCTGGCCCGTCTGCTCGAAGACCGGCAGGGTTGCCGCGCCGTTTCGCATGACGGGCGGGTTATCGCCTTGTTCCAACTCGGTAGCCATAAAGAGAAGGATGGCGTACTGCGCAAGATGAAGGGGATTTGTCGTAACCAGCAATGCCGAGCTGTCATAAGCGACGTGCAGGACAGCTTCCTGGACACTCCGCGTGCTTATCGCCAGGCGCGCGAGGCTCTGCGCATCCGGGATGCGATGGGCCTCGGCGACGACGTGGTGTGTTACGGCGATGCGGCAGCCTATCAGCCCTATTTGAATTTCTCATGCGTCGAAGAGCTCGAGGCATTTTGCCATCCGGCTATCATGACCCTTCGCGCGTACGACAGCACGCATGCCGTTCAGCTGCTGCCCACGCTTTCGGCGTTTCTGAAGAGCGACCGCGATGTGCAGGAAACCGCCGACAAGCTGTTCATTCATCGGAATACGCTTTCGTATCGCATGAAGCGCATTTTGGAAATATGCCCGCTCGACTTGGACGATTTCAACGTTCGGCACCGCCTGCTCGAGTCGATCCTAATCGTCGAGAACTACGATGGAATCACGTCGTATGTGGACCAATAATCGAGCATCCGGCATGCGGGCAGCCCGTAAACGTACGAGCGATAAGCGCTGTCTGTATGCGCATAGATAGCTCATGGGGGTAGAGCGTCTCCTTTCGATCCTATAGTTGCATCGTGGCGGAGATCCATAGCAAGAGCCTACGGCGAGAGGGATTCCCATGAGCATGAAGGAACAAGCGCTGAAGGTCTTACGTGGTCAAACTCCCGATATCACTCCGAGTTGCTTCACGACGTGCCAAGTGATGGTGTGCTCGGCGTATCCCGACATGCTTCAGCATGATGCCGGCGCAAGCTCGAGCTTTTGGTGTTGGCGGCAAGCTCCCGCATGCTATAATTGTTGTACGTTGTACAAAGGAGGAACCATGGCTGACGCGATGGTGACGGCGCGGATGCCGCAATCCAAGAAAGAAGCCGGCAACGCGGTTCTCCGCAAGCTCGGCTACACCGCCTCGCAAGCAATAAACGAGCTGTACGACCGCGTGCTCGAAACCCAGTCGTGGCCGCTCGCGCGTACGGAGATGGGCGCCGTCGATTCGCAGCGTTTGGCAGAGGCCCTGTCGTTCGTCGATGGAATCGCGCGTGTCGATGCGGGCGATTACGTCGATTTCGATTTCGACGAGGCAAAGCGCAAAAGGCTCATCGCGAAGGGGCGCGCCACGGAGGCTGATTTCGAATGAACCTCCTCGTCGACACGAACATCATCGTCGACGTGCTGCGCAAGCGGCCATACGATTACGAGGCATCGCGTCTCCTCCTCGCGCTCGGCAGCTTGCACGAATTCGAGTTGTGGGTCAGTCCATCGCAGCTCGGCGACCTCTTCTACATTCTCACGGCGGGCGGGAAGAGGCATCTCGCAGGGCCCGTCGGCGAGGAGCTTTCGGACATCTTGTCCTTCGTCCGCGTGTGCTCGTTTGGCCATGACGAAGCTCTGTCTGCGCTTTCGTGCGGGTTCGATGATTTGGAAGATGCGCTCGTCTACCAGGCGGCTCGTGCCGTGAAGGCGGAAGCTATCATCACGAGGAACCAGAAGGATTTCGCACGGTTGTCCATACCCGCTCTCAGCAGCGCCGAATTTTTCGAGTGGCTGTCTGCTGCAAAGGGCGTGCATTATGCCGAGGCGGCCTTGTAGCAACGACACGCTCGAGGCGGCTACGCCTTCAAATGCGCTCATGGTCGCCGCGTTTTTTCACCTTGCGCTCGAGGGGATTCACCCCTTCGCAGATGGCAATGGCAGGGTGGGCTGGGCGCTGATGAACTACTTGCTCGTGACGAACGACCATCCTCCCCTCATCGTGTACGACGAGGACAAGCTCGCTTACTACGGTGCGATGCAGGTATGGGACGACGAGGGCGACCTTGGGCCTATACTCGATTTCCTACGGGCAGAGACAGTCAAAACCTGGATGTAGCCCTGGCGTATTTCCATAATTGCGGAATCCTTGCGCGTCGTGCTGGTCGATGAAGTGGGCGATAGGATTCACTTTTCCAAAATGAGCGTGGATGCGGGCATGGCAATCCAGGCTAATCTATCACTGAGTTAGAGGTTTACTCATGAAGCGCAATCGACAGGCGCAAGTAGAACAGCTCGTCTTGGTCCTTGAAATCGAGCCCCGTCATTTCGGAGATGCGTTTGAGGCGGTATTTCAGCGTGTTCAGGTGAACGTGCAGATGACGTGCGCATTCCACCTGGTTGCAGCCGGTCGACACGTAGGTGTCGAGTGTCTTTACGAGCTCCGATTTCGATTCGGCGTCGTAGGTTGCGAGCGCGGAGAGCGCGGGGTGCAGCAGGTCGGCCGTTGCGGGTTCGTTTCTCAGCACTCGTAACAGGAAGGGTAGCGCCAAGTCCTGGCAGTAGCGCATGCCGGGCTCTTCGGTTGCTTCGCTGGCGAAGAGCGCTTGGCGCCAGGCGGTGGGGGCCAAGCGGACGCTGGCTATTGGCATCGAAATGCCGATAGCGACGCTTTTGGCGTTGAAACGGTGTTCGATTTCCGCGATGAGCGCGCCGATGTCGCTTTCCGCCACGAGGAAGGCAACGGTTTCGCCGACCTCGCATGAAACGCAGGGAATCGAGGTCTTCTCGATTTCGGTCGCGAGGAGCAACCGTTGTGTTCGGTTGCGTATGGCGAGGCTTTTCACGCATGCAAGGTAGAATCCGTGGTCGCCTCCAATGGTGCTGGTGAGCCGCGTGAGCGATTCATCTGCGACCTGCTTGCCCGCGATGAGCTCGGTGAGGGCACGGTGCTGGGATTGATGGGGCGAAAGCGCGTCGGTGAACTCCCGCGCTTGTGCGAGGTAGCCGGCGAATGCCTCTTCGATGCTGACGGCGAGCCCAACCCCGCTGGTGGCGATCGGAAAGCACATGACGAAGCCGATCCTTTCGTCCTCCTGGATGAGGTACCTGCTTACAGCAACCTCCCCGTCGGCGCCGTAGGTTGCCCGCGCACGGGCGGTGAGGTCGTGCTGCACGGTGCCGTTCTCGTTGGTGAAGTAGCCGCCGATCACCTCGGCGCCCAGGCTCCCGCTCTCTTCGATGCTTTCGCGCAAGTCCGCGCTCGGCAATGCGTCGACGTGGAGTCCTGCCAGAAAGCTGCCGTCTATGCCGAAAACAAGGAACGGTACGCGAATCACTTCGCCGATCATCTCGAGCATGTCGGCGAGGCTGCGTCCGAGCGTCGCTGCTTGCATGAGCTTCTGGTCGAGCGCGTTGTAGTAATCGAAGGCAGAAAGCACATCGTTGAGCAGCTCCTCGTAATCTGAGCCCTTGAACACGATATGATTCCTTCCGTTTGCCAGGATGAGCGCGTCGGCGTACTCGGGGTCCTTAAGGTAATCGCCTGCCTGTCCGATGTAGACGTACTCACGTGACGACCGCCCGCGGGCGCTCGAAAGGAATCTCATGCCATGGATGGAGCGCTCGTCATCCTGGATGTTGCTCTCGGCGTTGTGCTGGGATAGATAGCTTCGTATCAACGACATGCTCAGGTTCATATTCTTATCTCACGTTTGTCTAAAGTAGCTAAATCATAACGAATTAGTTTATACATTATCGTATGCGATAGACGTAGAAGTCTTACATATCAACGGATAGTATTGTGTTACCGCATGCGAAATAGGTTGTACGAATCGAAGAATTCCTCATAGTCTTTACTATACAAAAAGGAGCGTGCCATCATGAGCGATCAGCCGCAATTCGACTTCAAGGCAAACTACTTCAAGTTCTTGCACCACGAGCCCACGCCGCTCATTCCCAACAGCTTCGTCGGCAACAAGGTAATGGGCTTCGGCGCCATCAACGGGCCGGCCATCGAGAAGGGTGCGCAGTTCGGCGATCGCATGGACGGTTTCGGAAACAAGTGGGAGTATCCGGCGACCGGTGGCGGCGCGGGCGTGCCCGACGTTACCGTGACGCCGCTCGACGACATCTGCGAATGGCGCGACCAGATCACCATCCCCGACCCATCGAAGTTCGACTGGAAGGCCGCCTACGCCATGGAGTGCCAGATGATCGGCGAGCCCAACCGCGACTTCGAGGCCGTCGACTTCGGGTTCGGCAACGGTGTGTTCGAGCGCCTGGCCGCGCTCATGGGCTTCGAGGAGGCGCTCATCGCCATGGCGATGGAGCCCGAGGCCACAGAGGAGCTGTTCACGGCCATCACCGACTACAAGATCGCCTCGCTCGACTACATCATCGATGCGTACCACCCCGACACTATCACCTACTTCGACGACATCGCCACCGAGAAGGACCTGTTCATGTCGCCGGAGATGTATCGCGAACTCGTCAAGCCGCACCATAAGCGCTTCGCGCAGGCATGCCTGGACCGCGGTATCATCCCGATTTACCACTGCTGCGGCCATGCCGAGGCCATTGTGGAGGACATGATCGACTGCGGGTGGGTTGCCTGGTCGTCGGTGCAGATCAGCAACGACGTCGAGGGCCTCATCGAGAAGTACGGCGACCATTTCGGATTCGTCGGCGGCTTCGATTCGAACGGCCCGGTGGCGCGCGAGGATGCCTCGCCCGAGGCGGTCGATGCCGAGGTCGTGCGCTGCCTCGACACCTACGGCAAGTATCACCGCGGCTACTGTTTCTTCGGCTTCCGCTATCCCAACTCGCTCGACCCCGCGGTCATCGCCTCGTTCATGGCTCCCATCGCCCAAAAGGCCACCGAGTACGCCTTCGAGCTCATGATGGCCGGTAAGTAACGACATCGCCTTAGTCCAAAGCCCAAAGAGGATACTCCTCTTTGGGCTCTTTAGGGCGTGCATTATGCCGAGGCGGCCTTGTAGCGTGCGGTGCTCCTGCTGCCCCGGGGTATATAATCGCCTGCATGGCAGCTAGCCTCATCGAACATATGGCGGAAATCGAACTCGGACGGTTCTCGGTTAACGACTACCGAGGATTGCCCGACGCACCGCCGTTCAGCGTGGTCGAGGGCGAGCTTCCCGTCATAGTATCTGCGCCTCATGCGGTGTCGCAGCTGCGCGAAGGCCGCGTGAAGCCCTCCGACGATTTCACGGGAGCGATGGCGCTCGTCGTGGCCGAATTGTCCGGAGCAAGTGCTATTGTCGCGAGCCGGTACGACGCTTGCGACCCGAACTGGGATTCGTTCGAGGCCTGCGCATACAAGCAGACGCTTGCAGGGTTGGTGCGCCAATGCGGAGCTGTTGCGGTGCTCGACTTGCATGGCGTGCCCGCCGCTGCGTCTGATGCGATAGAGATCGGGTCGGCGGACGGCTTCGCCGTGAGGGCCATGCCGGGTGTTGACGAGTTCGCTTGCCGCTTCCTGCGCGAGCAGCTGCACGAGCATTTGGAACGGCACGGCAAGACCGTGAGCCTCAACGCTCGCCATGCCGCGCGCGGCCCGAACACCGTGACGCACGCAATCGCGCGTCAATGCGGCGTGGCCGCTCTTCAGTTCGAGATTTCGTCGCCTTTTCGAGTGCCAATTGACGCAAAGGGCCATGTTCCGCCAGGTGAGGAGATCCCGTTTACAAGCGACCAGCTGCCCGTCGAGCTCGTGGCTCGTCGAAACCCCGATCCCGCCTGTGTCGAGGACGTTGTCCGCGCTCTGGCGGACTTGGCGCAAACGCTTGGCTGTTGATTGAACGAGGGACGGAGGGCGCATATGGAGATCTTCCAGTTCGAGCAGTTCCAGATGATCGCGGAGTGCGGCACGATGCGTGAAGCGGCCGATCGGCTGTTCCTGTCGCAGCCGACGCTGAGCCACAATTTGAAGAAGCTCGAATCCGAGCTGGGATGCAAGCTGTTCGTGCGCGCGGGCAACCAGCTGCGCCTGACGCCTTACGGTGAGCTCGTGCTCGAGCGCACGCGCGAGATAGACGGCAGCTTCAAGGCGATGCTCGCCGAGGTCGAGGACATGAAACGCCGCGAGGAGGCGACGCTGCGCATCGGGTCGTATTCCTTCATTGCCTCGGGTT
>CAMOUE010000109.1 GCA_946626265.1 uncultured Eggerthellaceae bacterium
GTTTCGTCGATGTAGAGGTCCATCATGCCGGGGTAGGGGCGGCCGATCTGCGCGATGTTGGTGTAGCGCAGGCGACGGCGAACCTGTGCCGCGCGGCACCAGTCCTCTATCTGGGCTTGCACTTCCGGGTCGCCGCCTTCGACGACGCCCGTGATGACGGCGTGGCGCTTGCCGGCACGTTCGAGGTCGGCCACCATCTCGCCCACGGCGCCGCAGGCGTAGAGTTCGCCGAGCCAGGTGGGAATGTCGGTGTTCTCGTAGTCGGGTGCCTTTTTCTTCTGCACGTTGACGAGAACTACGGGGACGTTGAGATCGCGAACGGCAGGCAGCATGTTGTACGACGTGGCGTAGGTGAGCAGCTGGAGGAACACGATGTCGACGTCTGCTGCGCGGAACTTGTCGCCGGCGGCCTGCGCTTGCTCCTTGGTGGTGACCATGCCGCCGTCGATGATTTCGACCGTGTCGGGGATCGTTTTCTTGAACGCGTCGTACTGAGCTTTGAACTCAGGAACGAGCTGGGGGAACTGCGGCAGATACGCTCCAAGCGCAATGGAGAATGCAGCTGCCTTTGCCTTTGTTTCGACGAGCATCCTTATGCCTCCTAGCATATATTGAAACGCTTCAAATACTAATGAGGCATTATGAATTGAAGCGTTTCAATTATGTGAGTATAATGAAGGCAATAAGTGTGAACGGGAGCAAAACTCAGGTGAGCGGTTGCCGTTTGCGGTCCAGAAAAACGTGCGCTTCGATTCGGATCTAGGCGATGCTGGGACTACCGAGGTACTCTGCCAAATTGAGGTCGGGTACCTCGACGTGGGAGACGAGGCCTGGGTTTCGACATGTGCTCGCGCGTTCTATGAGCTTGGGCACGGCGTGCCCGTACGACGAGGACGTCAACTCTTTTCCGCCTATTTGCGCCAGAAGGTGCCTCACGCCGAGCCGCCCCAATTCGTAACCGGGGCTCGCGATCGTGGTGAGGGGCACCGAACCGCTCCAGGCGAGCGGGTTTCCATCGCATCCAGCTACGAGCATGTCGTCGGGCACCGAGAGTCCGGCTGCCATGATGCCGTCGATGGCTCCTGCGGCGAGAACGTCCGTGAGTCCGACGACGAAATCCGGACGATGGCCGACGGGGCGTTCCGCGAGTCTTCGGCCTATCTGGAATCCGTCTTCTGCCGTGTTCCAATCGCCTCTCCCTATCAGCTCGACGGAGATGCACGATTCACGTGCGGCGTCGCATATCCCGCGAACGCGTAGGGCGAGCTGGGTGAAACGCGCCTCGCCGATGACCGCGACCCGCTCGGACCCGCATGCGCGTGCATGCTGCAGTATGAGCCTGCCTTGCGCCTCGTTGTCGGGCGCTATGCAGTTGGCCAGCCCTTGATGGTGAACGTCGAGGTAGACCGTGGGAATCATGGGTTTGTCGAGCGCGGGCCTCCATGAGCTCGTCGCCATGGGCTGGACCAGGACGCCGGCAATATGAGCACCGAGGAAGTAGCGAAGGTAATGGTTTTCGAGAAGGTCGTCGTTTCCCGCGCTCGCGATGAGGAGGTCGTAGCCGTTCGCGTGGCTTTCGGCCTGCGCGCCGTTCGCTATTTGCAGGGAGAATGCATGGTCGAGACGCGGGAGGGCGAGGCCGAACACGCGGCTCTCGGTCCCGGCGAGCTGGCGTGCGGCCTGATTTGGCACGTAGCCGAGCCGCGAGATCGCGTCGTTGATCAACGCGAGCGTCTCAGGCTTTACCCTCTCGGGGTGGTTGATGGCGTTGGATACCGTCCCCAGGGAAACCCCTACTTCACGTGCCACATCGCCTATCCTGACCTTTGCCATGAATCCTCCGCCTCTGAACCCTCTAGAATTGATGCGCTTCAATTTTTGTCTGATGATAGCACTGCAGTGAAACTGGAATGCTGTATTCAACGTGTTTTATCGATTCCGCTCAAAGCCGCCGAGGCGATTTAGGGCCTGCTTTGCCGTCTCGGATCCGAGAATGGGCGCAATATCGCGAATCATGTCGAACAGCATGGAGCGCATCTCGGGGGAGAGTTTCGCGGTCGCTTCCGCCATCGCTATGACGTTCAGCGTAGTGTCCTGCGCGATTTCGCCCCATGTGCCGGCGTTCGCGGCTGCGACTATCCCGTAGACAGCCTCGATGAACTGCTCCCTCGTCGATGGGTCGTACGACTCGGACCAGCTGTTGAGCGTTCCGGAAACGATTGCCGCTTCGGGCCTGATCGAGTCGAGTGTGACGAAATCGCACCCGTCGACCTCCCAATGCGTCGACGCGTGTTGGGCGAACAGCACACCGGACGAGCGCACGACGCGGTAGTTCGAACGCCGTTCCATGAGCATGCCGAACACGCTGCTCTCGGGGACCGTCTTGCGGAGTTTGGCGTTGTATTCCGGCGCGTTGAAGCGATCGCTCGGTTCGAAGGCGAACCCGGGGCCGTCGTGGTTGAATATGAGGTCAATCTTTTCGAATGTCGTGTCACGGCAGGTCGAGGCGGCGTATTCCGCGAGGTTCCCGCCTTTGCTGTGCCCGCCGATGTACACGCGTTTCGCGCGCATGTCGGAGACGTCCTCGAGGTACGTACGGGCGCTCACCTGGCTCGGGACTTCCTTCATGAACGTGATGTTGAAGTCTTCCTTCCAGCCGGTTAGCGAGTTGTCCGTGCCTCTGAAGGCGATGTAGACGCAATCGTCGGGGAGGAAGAACGTTATCGCCGAGAATTGCTTTTCGAAATGGCTCGACACTTCGTTCGCGTAAAAGCCGACGTCGAGTTCCATGAAGCGCGGTGATGCGAGCAGGGTCGAGAGGAATTCGTCCCCGCCCATGCGTGAGAGCCATATGCCTCCGAACAGGTCGTCGGCTGGGATTCCGCAAACGGCGACGGGCAAGGGGGTGATGTCTGACGGCACTTTCTTGCCGAGCGATCCCTTTTCGAAATTCAAATACGCTATGGTCGACAGGACAAGGCTGTCCACATCGTTGAGCGGGACGTCCGAGAAGGACGCCCGCTGCTCGTTCAGGTAACTTGTTATCGTCCCTTCCACGCTCAAGCTCGCTTGTTCAAGAAGAACAGCTCGTACCAGCGGATGAAGATGTAGATCGTCCATACATGACGCCACAGGAGCGCTTTGTGGCGCGGGAACCATACGGGGTGGTTCACGCGCGGCTTTTCACCGTAGAATGCATCGAGCAGGGCGTTTATTTCGTCGACGTTGAAGAACTCGGCTGCGGCTTCGCTTCCGAATGCGCGTCGCAACTCTGTCCTGGCGCCATCCTCCCTCAGCCATTTGCTCACGGGTACGGGGAAGCCGAGCTTTTTGCGATAGGCGACTTCCTCGGGCAGCACCCGGGCGGCGGCTGCCCTCAACGCCACCTTGTTGTAATCCTTGCCCAGCTTGTATTTGGACGGCATCCGCCTTGCGATGTCGAATATGCGCAGGTCGCAGTACGGCATGCGAATGTCGAGGCCCGTGCCCTTTGCGATCCGGGTTGAGTTGAAGAGGATGCTGCCCTCGAAGTAGGTGCGCAAATCGATGTAGAGCATCCACGTGAGCGGATCGTATTTGAGCGCTTTCTCGCCGATTCTCCTCATGAACGACTGTGCTGAGCGGTTTTCGTAGAACGTCTTGAGATAACGCTTCTGCTCGGAGTCGTTCATGATGTAGGTCGTCCCGAAGTACACTGGATTCGGGCGCATGCGCAACTTAGCCTTGTTCTTGTAGACGCCGTAACCTGCGAAGAACTCGTCGGCACCTTCTCCCGAGAAGCATACCGACGTCGTTTGGGCGATTTTCTTGCATGCCGCATAGAGCGTGAGGCCGGCGACGTCGGCTGACGGCTGCTCGTAGGCGAGCAGGAACTCGTCGATGCAGCTGAAATAGTCTTCGGGAGATATGACGACGCCCTCGAAGTCGCGGCCAAGGTACGCGGCGGTTGCGCGCGCGTCTTCCTCCTCGCTTGTCGCTTGGTCTTCGTAGGCGGCGCAAATGCCGCGCTTCGCCTTGCTTTTTGCGACGATGTATGAGGAGTCGACGCCGCCCGACAGGAAGCTGTCGACCGCAACGTCTTCGTCGCATATGTCGCGCAGGCTTGCGTCCATCGCGTTTGAAATCTCGTCGGCCCATTGGTCAAGCGTCTTCTTCTTGTCGGGCTCGAAGGACAGCTCCCAATAGCGGCCAAGCGTGAGCAACCGGTTCCTGAAGTGAACGAAACCGCCGGGAGCTACCTTGTAGACGCCTTTGAACAGGGTTTCCTCGCCCGGAACGTAGGTGAAGCCCATGAAGAACTGCACGAGCTCGCGGTTGAGCTCGCGCTTGAAGCCCTCTTGCTCGAACAGGTCCGTTATGTTCGTCGAGACGAGCAGGCGACCGTCTTCGGTCCCGTAGTAGAATACGAGCTCGGCTCCGAGCGGGTCGCGTGTGCAGAACAGGTCGTCGGATTCCGTGTCGTACAGCGCAAGTCCGAATTGACCGTTGATGTGCGAGCCCATGTCGTCGCCCCAAGCCCGCCACGCGGAGACGACGATTTTCTCCTCGCGCTCGCGCCGGGTGAGCCCCGAAACGTCGATTCCCAGCTCGCGTGCCAGTTCCACGTGGTTTCTTATGAGCCCGGAATATGCTCTCAGTTCAATCATGTTCGCTCCGTTCTCAAGTGTTCGTATCCTAGTAGTTTCCCGAGAAGCCGGCGAATTCGGCGGGCAGATCGTAGCCGGGGAAGTACTCGGCGAAGTCGAGGTTCAGGTAGTTGCAGAGGTCCGCGAGCTCGATCATGGTTCCGTCGTTTACCGGAACTCCGTTCTCGCGGCGGTCGGCCTGCGCGAGGACCTCCTTCTCGCCGTGAGTGTAGATGCGTTCTGCGCCTTCTGCCCGCGGGCTCTCGCGCAGAGCCTCGAGGTATTCGGAGAAATGCTTCTTGATCTCGTCGGGGTTGCCGAATGCGGCAGGGTCCAATGCCGCGAAGCCATGGCAAATGCCGGTCTTGTCGGTAAACGTGCAGCACTCGTTGCTTGTCACGCCGAGGGAAAGGATCGAGCTGAACAGTTCGGCGACCATGCCCCAGCCGTAGCCCTTGTGGCTTCCGAGCACTTCGGAGGAGCCGCCGAGCGGCATGATGCCGCCGCCGTTCTTCGAAACGATGTTAGACAGGACGCGCGGCGCCTCGTCGCTCGGCGCGCCCGTTTCGTCGAGAGCCCAACCTTGCGGAAGAGGTTTACCCATCTTGTTGTACATCTCGAGCTTGCCACGCGTGACGACCGTCGTGGACGAGTCGAAGAGGAAGGGGTAGGGGTCTGCGGGAACTGCGACGGCAATCGGATTCGAGCCGATCATCGCCTTGCGCCCGAACGTCGGCACCATAATGGCTTCGGAGTTCGTGCACGAAAAGCCGATGAGCCCCTGCTTTGAGGCCATTTGCGCGTAATAACCCGCTATGCCGTAGTGGTTCGACTCGCGCACGCTGACTACGCCGACGCCGGTGGCCTTGGCTTTCTCGATGGCCTTGTTCATTGCGAATATGCTTGTGAGCTGGCCCATTGCAGAATGCCCGTCTATGACGGCGCTGATGGGCGTTTCGAAGACGATCTCGGGTTTCTCGTCTACGTGAATCTGGCCTTTCTCGATACCCTTGTGGTAGCGAACCATACGCTGCATGCCGTGGCTCTCGATGCCGTAGAGGTCGGCGGTGAGCAGGACGTCGCTTATGTTGGCGCTTTCTTCCGCTGTGAAGCCGAACGCCGCGAACACATCCGCGCAAAACCGCTCGAGTGTATCGATTTTCCAGGTTGCGTATGCCATAGTGGTCCTCCATGACGATTCGAAAGTTGACGTGCGTGGTTAGTGTACCTCAGCGAGGTTGCGCGAGAGAGGGGTCCGACCCGAGCCACAGCAAGGATTCACGTCTAGTTAACGGGTTCGAAATTGATTCGCGTCCGAAATGCCGTCTTTGGGTTCGATTGGTTCACCGCGGCTGAAAAAGAGACGCTACGACGTAGGAATAGTCATATAATCTTTTCAGGACATACTGCGGTGGTATCGGGGTATGCTGCGCTATTTGCAAAACTATCGGTTCTACCGGCGCGCCTGCTAGAAGCGCGCCGTGAGGATAATGACGGAGTCGTTATTAGTAGAAAAGGAGATCGTTATGCAAAGTTTCGTCGCGACTTCTATCGCTCAAACGGCTGCTGAAGCCGGAAAAGAAGCGGCTGCAAAGGTTTCGGCCGGGATCGCCGGCGCAAAGGTGGCGATGGCGTATGGCAGCTGCGATTACGATTCCAAGGAATTGCTCGAGGCAATCGCTGCCGAGCTTCCCGGAGTGCCCGTCGTGGGCAACACGTCGTTCACGGGAATCGTCACGCCCGAAGGGTTCGTCGGCGGCGATACTCCGTTCGTTGGCATCATGGCGCTTGGCGGCGACGATGTCGTGGTCGGTACGGCCGGCGCTGCACGCGATACGGCCGAGTGCCCTCGTGCGATCGGCAAGAAGCTCGCCTGCGAGGCCATGAAGGCGGCGGGCAAGGACTGCGCTCCCGACTATTGGTACATGGCGGCGTCCCCTGCTGAGGAAGAGTACTATATCAAGGGCGTGACCGAAGTCATCGGCCGCGTGCCGTTCTTCGGCGGCTCGGCTGCCGACAACACGATCGAGGGCAACTGGATGCTCTACTCCGGCACCGATGCGTTCGCAGACGGTTGCGTCGTGGCGTTCTTCTATACCGATTCGCCGTTCACGAACAAGTTCACGGGAGCCTATGCCGAGACGGACAAGTTCGGCGTCGTCACGAAGATGAACGGCGACCGCGCAATCGCCGAGATCGACGGCGAGCCCGCGCTCGACGTGTACGCCAAGTGGCGCGGAATGGATGTCGAGTCGCTCATCGGCGCGCCGCTGCTCTCCGAATCCATCGTGGCGCCGCTCGGCGTCAAGGACCGCATGGGCGATCTCATCGCCATTCGCCATCCCATGAACGGCAACGACGACCATTCGATCGCCGTCGGTGCGAAGGTCGTCGAGAAAACCGCCGTCATCTGCATGGACGGTGACGTGGATGTGCTCGTGGGCTCGGTTGCGAAGACCGTTGGCGAGCTCAAGGAGAAGGCGGGGGCAAAGCCTGCAGCCTACTTCTTCGTGCACTGCGGCGGCAGGCGCGCCGCCATCGCGGATCGCATCGGCGAGGTTGCCGACGCGTTCGTGAAGGAAGCGGACGGCGTACCGTTCCTTGCCGAGTTCACGTTCGGGGAGTATGGCTTCGAGGACGATGGCTGCAACTCCATCGGCGGCCTCATGCTCTCGTTCACCGCTCTCGGCTAGAATGCATATTCGCTCGGGATTGCGGGCTGCCCTGCATTGCGGGGCAGCCCTTTCGTTTTCAACGAGGTTTAAGGGCCAAACGCTGTTCTCATGTGCGGATCCGGGCGCTGTATTTAG
>CAMOUE010000110.1 GCA_946626265.1 uncultured Eggerthellaceae bacterium
CCCGTGATGCATGCGACGATGATTGACTCCATAAAGAACTGCCTCCCGAGATCGCTTTCCGTCCTCGGGAGGCATCGTCCTATGGCGTCACACATACGTTCATCGGCCTGTCAAGTGGCAATGTTTCGCCAACCCCCGGGTAGCTAGTCCGGGGGTTGGCTTCCCTCACCTCCGCGCCTGGGCTGCGAGCGTGTCCTCGAATTGGGCTTGCGCCCCAAATGTCGGATGCTCAATGCGATCCATTCACAGACTCGCGGCTACCGGGCGACCCCGGCCCGCAGCACGATTCTCTCCGGTACGGGCAGTGTCGCAGGCCCATGGCCCGCATCCAGCGGACGAGCTCACCGACCACCGCGACCTTGGCGGTGCTGGCGCGCTTGCCCGCGCCCTTCAGCGCGTCGTATCTCCTCTCCAGCCGCGCGCTTGCCTCGAGGGCCATGTCCTCGACCCGGGACGACGCGGCGCGCCCCGGGCGCAGGTGCTTCCCGTGCGCCGCCTGGCGCGACATCGACGAGATGCCCCCGACGGGCGCGTGGCGCAAATACGAGCTGCCCTCCTTGGCGATCTTGCCCTGGCGGCGACTCTCGCCGCTCGAGTCCTCCGAGGCCGTGCAGCCGATGGCGCTTGTTCTTCGGCGACCGCGGCAGCGCCGAGACGGCCGTCACCTCGCAGGCTAACCCCTCGCTGCCAAGGAGCCTGCTCGGCCAGAATCCCGTGCAGCCTGACTCGTAGGCGCAGCGGACGGGGCCGGACAGCTTCTTCGGCCATTCCAAGAGCCCGAGCCCGCGCCCCTCGCCGGAAACGTCTTGGACCGGCACTCGCCGGTGTCCGGCCTCAACGCCTTGCATGAAACGCTACGGGCGTGGACGTCCATTCCAACTTGGGCGGCATACTCGCTCATCGGGAAGCCCCCTTCTCTTTGTGGCTCTGGCAGCCGTTTTGCAGAAACGAGTCAATGCTAACCCACGGCCTAAGCGCACGGGGGCTTCCCATTCGTTCCCGGGGCTGTCCCAACCTGCGTCGCCGATGAACATATTGTCAAAGTCGCGGGGGTGCTACGGTAGTACTTGCGCCTTTCCGTCTGACGCATCTTCACACGTGCGATGGTAATCGGCGATCGTGTACGGCACGCTGCCTACAGGATAGAGCCACCGCGCTCTGTAGCTAAACGTCGAGGCGCTGTCGCTCCACGAGCTCGGCGAAAAGGCCATCTCTCTCGATCAACTCGTCGTAGGTGCCGTCCTCGACGATGCGCCCGCCTTCCAGGTACAGAATGCGGTCGCAGTTCTTGATGGTCGACAACCTGTGCGCGATGACGATGCGCGTGCATTTGAGCGCATCGAGCGCCTCGGCGACCTGCTTTTGCGTCTTGTTGTCCAGTGCGCTCGTAGCCTCATCGAAGATAAGCACACGAGGCTTGGGAGCCACGGCGCGTGCGATCATCAGGCGCTGGCGCTGGCCGCCCGAGATGCCGCCTGAACCCTCTGAGATCATGGTGCCCATGCCCTGCGGCATTGCGCGGATGTCGTCGGCTATCCGTGCAATCTCAGCGGCTTCCCACGCGTCGGCCTCCGACAGGTGCGGCGCCGATATCGTGATGTTCGAGAAGATGTCCTCTTGGAACAAGCTGCCATCCTGCGTTACCGCGCCGATGCGGCGGCGAAGCGAGCGCAGGTCGAGCCCCGCCATATCTTTGCCGTCATAGTAAATGGCGCCCTTCTCCGGCGTCTCGAAGCCGAGCAGCAGCCGCACGAGCGTCGTCTTGCCGCATCCCGACTTGCCCACAACGGCCACGTACTCGCCGGGGCGAATCTTCAGGTCCATGCCGTCGATGACGTAGGGGGCGTCTTCGCCGTAGCGAAAGCGCACGCCGGAAAGCTCGATGCGCCCGGCCAGGCTCGTGACGATCTCCTTGTCCTCGGCGATCTCCGGCTCGGCGGCAAGAATCGGTTCCATCATGTCGAGGTAAGGCCTGATCTGCGCGCTCGCCTGCATGACTCCGGCCAGCGACGTGAACGCGCCCATGACCATGCCGTAGGCCGCGAAGAACGCGATGTAGTCCGAAGGGGACACGCCCGACGTGGCGGCGAGGTAGTACAGCACAATCGCGCCTGCAAGCGCCACGGCCGATTGCACAGCGCCGCTCACCTTCAGGAATAGCGGCGGGTTGTACTGCAGCTCTGCGCTCTTCGTGTAGGCGCGCGCCCATTGGGCGAAGGCCCTCTTCTCGGCACCGGCGAGCTTTACCTTCTGCACGCCGTAGACGAGCGCGAAGCTTTTGCCGCTCTCCTTGGCTGCGTACTCCATCTGTCGCCGCGTGACGCGCATCTGCACGAGCGAGGTCGCCAACATCGCTGCGACAGTCGCCGCTATGATCAGGATTGCGGGCCACATGAGAACCGGCGTGAAAGCCCCGATCTGCGCCACGTAAAGCAGCGAGAACACGGCCGTGGTGCCGAGCGAGAGCACGTTTGCCACGATGAGCTCGACGACTGTCTTGGCCGCACCGGCACGGCTCGCCAGCTCGCCGGCGTTGAAATCCTTGAAAAACGTCGCCGGCAGGCTGAGGATGCGCATCATGAACGCCGAGGCCACCGACACCGACGCCTTGGTGAGTATGCGATTGACGGAAATCTCCCGCGATGCCGTCACGAGCTGTTGCGAGAGCGCCGTGCACAATAAGAACGCCGCCGTGGACCACAGCACCGCGTAGCTGCCGGTGTCGGCCACGTACCCGGTCAGCACCTTCACGATAGGCGGT
Organism: uncultured Eggerthellaceae bacterium; assembly: GCA_946626265.1. Lineage (GTDB taxonomy): Bacteria > Actinomycetota > Coriobacteriia > Coriobacteriales > Eggerthellaceae > UBA9715. The sequence goes on from CAMOUE010000110.1 coordinate 2,762, forward strand.
AGAAGCATGCCGACGAGCGTGGCGGCAAGCGTTATCCCCACAAGCAGCGCGATGTCGGCGGCGCTCAGGCACTGCCGCATGTATGCCAGCAGATCGCCCAGGCTTATCTTGCCGAGCGGCAGGGGTCGGTAGAAGCAGCGGGCCTCACACGCGAACTCGCCGGCGTTGCGGGCGCTCACCTTGGTCTTTCGCCCGGTCTCGTCGCGGAACCAGTAGCCTGTGAAGGGCAGAGGGTACACGGGCACCGGCGCGCCGTCGGAAGCGCGGTAGGCAATCATCGGCCCGAAGGCGTCCTTGTACCAACCCTCCGTCAGGGCCACCGCGCGATGCATGATGCCGTGAGGGCGCAGGGCATATTCCAGCTGCTCTTCCGGATCGGTTACGAGAGATGGTATGTCGGCGGGGCTTATCCGGTAGAACTTCAGGATGTCGTCGACGGCTTCCTTCGTCACGATGCGCCCGGTGGCAAGCGATCCGGCGGCCTCCCTGCCCACGACGGCGGAGGCCATGCGCAAGATGGAGTCCTCGAACAGCTCCTGGTCGCTCAGCTTGCGCTGGCGGATTTGATCGTCGAACATGCCCACAACCTCACCCCCTAGTCGTTGGAAACCAGCTCGGCGTACACACCGCCCGCCCGGTACAGCTCGTCATGCGTGCCGCGCTCGACAACCCTGCCGTGGTCGAGCACGATGATCTCGTCGCAGTCACGGATGGTCGAGAGCCGATGCGCGACAACGATGCAGGTGACGCCGCGATCCCTCACGGCGTTCACGACTTCGTATTCGGTCTTGGCATCCAGCGCGCTCGTCGCCTCGTCCATGACGATGACGCGCGGGTCGGCTGCGAGCACGCGGGCGATCTCGAGCCGCTGGCGCTGGCCGCCCGACAAGTCGCGGCCGCCCTCGGCGATCTTCGAGGAATAGCCGCCGTCGCGCGCCATGATGTCGTCGTGAATCTGCGCGTCACGCGCCGCCATGATGACCTCGAAATCCTCGATGGAGGCGTCCCACATGCGTATGTTGTTGGCTATGGTGTCCTCGAACAGGATGATGTCCTGATCGACCACAGCGACCGAGCCGGTGAGCACGCTGCGGTCGATCTCGCTTGCTGGCTTGCCGTCGAACAGGATCTCGCCGCTCCACGGCTGGTATAGCCCGGCGATCAGCTTCGAGATGGTGGACTTGCCGCAGCCAGACGCGCCGACGAGCGCCACGCTTCCGCCCGGCTCGACCCTCATCGAGAAATCCTCGATGACGGGTTCCCCCAGCCGTGCGTAGCCGAACGTGACGTTCCTCAGCTCGACTTCGCCTTCCAGCTTGCCGTAGTCGCCGTCCTCGGTTAGCGGCTCGTCGCGATAGCCCGGGTCTGCGGGGTATTCCATCACGTCTTCGACGCGCTCCATCTGCGTGCGCATCTCCTGCAGGACCTGGCCGGCCTTTATCGTGGTCATGGCCGGGTTCATGAACAGCGACAGGTAGCCCTGGAACGCCATGACCATGCCGAGCGTGAACTGCCCCCGCATGACCAGAAGCACCCCGATGACCAACACGGCGTAGTTGGCGAAGCTCACCAGGAAGCTCGGCACCATGCCCAAATACAGGTTCAGGCTCGCAAAACGCGTGGTGGCGCCGTTCACCGACGCCTGATAGCCCGCCCATTTGGCGAAATACCCGTTTTCGGCGCCCGACGCCTTTATCGTCTCGATCATCTGTATTCCCGAGACGGTGGATGCGTCGAGCTTTCCCGCGTCGCGCATCTGCACGCGGGTAATGTTCACGCGCTTGCGGGAGATATAGCTCGCCAGCAGCGTGTTGATTGCGATGGCGACGATGCCGACCAGTGTCAGAAGAACCGAGTAACGCAACATTACGACGAGGTAGAACACCATCATGGCAATGTTGAGCACGAGCGGGGTGAACGTATTCACAAGCGTTCCTGCGATTACGGCATTCGTAGCCTTGCGCTGGCAGATGTCGCCGGCGCGGCGCTGGGAGAAGAACTCCATGGGCAGGCGTAGCACCTGCCACATGAATGTGGACGAGCCGATGACGGCCATCTTTCCATTTATCTTGAAGGAGTAGATAGACTTCACGGCGGTTACAACGACCTGCACTATGGCAACTGCGGCGAGCAGAGCGATGAAGGGCATGAGAAGGTCGGGGTTCTCGCCCGTCAGCAATCGATCCATAAAGAACCGCGTGAACGCAGGCGTGAGCATCTCTAGGAGATAGGCGATAAGAGTGGTCAGGGCCACGAATGCGACGGCGACCCCGGCCCCCCGCAAGCGGTTGCGGGCGAACTTGACCGTGCTCTTGCGCTTGCCTCCGGGCACGAAGCCGTCCGTCGGGGCGAAGGTCAGGCATACGCCGCCGTAGGAGCGCTCGAATTCTGCAAGCGGGATCTTGCGCGCGCCCTTCGCGGGGTCGTTCACGATGGCGCGCTCGCCCGCGAAGCCGCAGAGCACGACATAGCCGGCGTCGTAGGTGATGATGCAGGGGAACGGCCCCAACTCCCTCAAAGCGCCGATGCCGCGGGCATAGCCCTCGACCGCCAAGCCGTAGCTCTGCGCAGCTGCGGCGATGTTTTGGATGCTCGCGCCGTCGCGCGACACGCCGCAGTCGGCGCGTACTTGCTCGATTGGCATCCACTTTCCGTAATACGCGAGCACCATGGAAAGCGCAGCCGCTCCGCATTCGAGCGATTCCATCTGCATGACCTGGGGAACGCGGGCTACGCCTCTTGTTTTCGGCTGGTTGGGCGATCTCACGATGAATCCCGTCAGTTGAGCAGCATCGCGATGACCTGTGTGGACTTGTATCCCACACGCACGTCGTACGAGCCGTCGGGGATGCTGGCATGGGCAGAGGCGACAAGGTTACCAGCTTCGTCCGCGCCGATTGTCAACACCTCGGCCCTCACGTCGCCGACTTCCATCTCCATACCCGGCTCCACCTTGGCAGCCTTCGCGGGGTCGTCGAATGTCACGGTGAGCTCGCCGGCGTAAGCGCGCGCCGTGCCCGTGGCGTAGCTCTCGATAGTCGTGAAGCCACTCCAAAGCAAGAAGCCCGCGACGAGCAGGACGACCGCCGCGAGAAGCACCCAGATCTTCGGGCTCGTCACCTTCAGGTAGTCGTCAAGCTGATCGGGCGACGATATTCTACGCGCGCCCCGAAGCCCGTCACGCACATTGCTCATAAGGCCTCTTCCCCATTCGCTTCAAATCCCCGGCATCACAAGCGCTTCAGTATCGTTAGCGTGTTCTTGCCGTCCTCGTAGGTATAGGTCACGTCGTCCATCATCTGCTTCACCATGAATATCCCCAAGCCCCCCTCGCGCTCCATGATGGCCTCGGCCGATATGTCGGGGTCCTCCTTCGCAAGCGGGTCGAAGGGCACGCCCCCGTCGAGAAACCGCACGACCACGCGCAACGGGTCGTCGATGACCTCGCAGCGGACTTCCACTCCATCGGTTTCGGAGAGGCCCGCGTAGCTCGCGATATTGACGACGATCTCCTCTATGGCGACCTCGATCTGGTACAGGGCACGTGTCGTGCAATCGTATTGCGATAGCTCATCCTGCACGAATTCGACGATGGGCGCCGGATCCCCATCGTTTGCGGGAACGGTGATGCTTCTCATGCGCAGACCGCCTTCCTCGACTGGCTACTCGAATGTGAGCATCGCCGCGAAGCCGGTCATCTCGAATACCTCCATAATGTCGTCCTGGACGTTTCTCAGCACGAGCGTGCCGCCGTTCGCGACGATGTCGGCGCGTAGGCGCTTCAGCGCTCGCAGCCCGGCGCTCGCTATGTAGTCAAGCTCCGACATGTCCAGCACGACGTTCGGCGCCGCTGCGGCAGCGTCGGCGAAGCCCTTCTCGGCATCGCGGGCCGCCTTTACGTCGAGTCTTCCCACGAGCTTGACCTCGTTGACGTCGCCGTTGACGCTATTGTTGACCTCAAACATCCCTCACTCCTGTTCCGTCTCTCTCGCTTCTCTCGCCAAGATAGCGCAATCCGAGCATGGTTATGTCGTCGAACTGCGGGGCGTCCCTCACGAACCCTGCGATTCGCTCACGAACGAAGGGCAGCACTTCGCCCGGAGATGTGCTCGGCGCACCATTCAAGGCGTCTATAAGTCGCTGTTCGCCGAATAAATCCTCATTCGCATCAGTCGCCTCGGTCACTCCGTCGGTGTACTGGAAGATGGCGTCGCCCGGTTGCAGCATGACCGTGTGGTTGCGGAAGCGGTACTTTTCGGGAAGCTCCTCGTAGTCCCCCTGCTCGAACGCCGCCAGGGCGACGGCGCCATTCGGCTTGCGCGACGGTAGTCCCCAAGCGCCATCATGGAACACGGCGAGCTTTTCGTGCCCGGCGTCGGCGTAGGTAAGCGCACCTGTCGATATCTCGAGCACGCCTACCCATGCGGTGGTGAACATATCGTCGTCGTTTTTCTCCGACAAATCAGCGTTGGCACGCAGCAGCACCGCGGCGGGGTCGGGGTTGGAAAGCGCTTCCATCTTGATTACGGTCTTCGATAGCATCATGAACAGCGCAGCTGGCACGCCCTTGCCGCTCACGTCGGCCACGACGAGCGCCAGGTGGTCGTCGTCGACCATGAAAAAATGGTAGAAGT
>CAMOUE010000111.1 GCA_946626265.1 uncultured Eggerthellaceae bacterium
GGCGGAGGGGCCGTGAGCGGCCAGGGCTCGAAAGACTCGCTCTCGACAACCGAGGACGTGTTGCGCGGCGGTCTTTTGGTCGGGAAGGTCGACCGCCAGAACGGGCGGTACATGCCACAGGGCGCCTCTACCCTGGCAGGCGCGCTGTTCGAAGTGACGAACGACTCGCCCGGCAACGTCGTCGTCGACGGCACGGAATACCCCTCCGGGGCAGTCGTCGCGCGCATGGCGACCGAGGAGACGGAAGACGGGCGCTTCGTCGCGTCACTTGCCGACGACGCCCTGCCCTACGGCACTTACACGGTGCGCGAGACCGGCACGTCCGAAGGGTACCTCTTCGACGATGCGTCGCGGGAATGGAGCCAGACGTTCCAAATCCGCGAAGGAGGCCAGATCGTCGACCTCACGTCACCCGAAGACGCCGTCTCCAACCTCGTGATCCGCGGCGATTTCGGCTTCTCGAAGGCGAACGAGGCCACGATGGGCAGGCTCGGGAAGGTCCCGTTCAAAATCACGTCGAACACCACGGGCGAATGGCATGTCGCCGCAACCGACGAGAACGGCATGCTCTCCACATCGTCGGACTGGAACAGCCACGAATCCGAGACGAACGCGAACGACGGCGCCGTCAAGGAAGACGGCACGGTAGACGAGAGCCTCGTGAAGCCCTCCGCCGGCATATGGTTCAACGGCAGGACCGATGCGGACGTCGCGGCCGACGACAGTCTCGGGGCTCTACCCTACGATACGTACACCGTAACCGAGCTCGGCTGCAAGGCAAACGAAGGCCTCGAGCTCGTATCGTTCGAGATCACGATAAGCCGAAACGGACGGGAGCTCGACTTGGGCACGGTCGACGACCACGAACGGCCCCTCCCCGGCTCGATCGGCACCGAGTTGACCGACGAAGCTGGGTCGCATGTCGTCGAGGCAGGGGCCGACCTCGTGCTCGTCGACACCGTAAGATACGAGAACTTCGCCCTTGGCTCCTACACGCTCGAAGGCGAATTGCACGCCGTAGGCGACGACGGGTCGGACGAGGGAATCGTCTCGCATGCCCAGGCGGACTTCACGGCATCGTCGAGCGCAGGAGAAGTCGAGGTGTTCTTCGAAGTGCCGGCTTCGGACGTAACCGGGCGCAGCTTCGTGGCATTCGAGCGCGCGCTCGACTCGGACGGAAACGAGGTGGCAGCGCACGAGGACATCGACGACGAGGGCCAGACCGTAACCGTCGTCGAAATCGGCACGGAGCTCGTAGACGCCTCCGACGGCGACCATATGGCGCCGGGCAGCGAGTCAGCGACGCTCGTCGACCACGTCAGCTACACGGGACTCATGCCGGGAAAGCCTTACACGATGACCGCCGAGCTCCACGAACGCGGGGACGACGGATCCGATGCCGGACCCGTCCTCGACGCCTCGGGAAACCCGGTCACCGCGACCCAACGGTTCACGCCGGCCGAACCCGCGGGAACCGTCGACGTCGCGTTCGCGCTCGACGCGTCCCGGCTCTCGGGCGCCACGGTCGTCGCCTTCGAGGAACTCAAGTTCAAGGACCGCACGTACGCGATTCACGCCGATATCGAGGACGAGGACCAATCGGCCTTCTTCCCCGCGCTCTCGACGACCGCCGTCGACTCGAGCACGCACGCCCACACCGCGCACGAGGGGGGACGACTGACGATAACCGACACGGTCGCCTACGAGAACCTCGTTCCCGGCAGGGAGTACGAAGTCAGAGGCGAGGTGCACGTTCGCACCGCCGAGGGAGCGGATGGCGGCGTCCTGCAAGACGCCGAGGGAAACGATGTCGCAGCGCGCGCCACGTTCACGCCCGAAGCGCCTTCCGGAACGCTCGACCTCGCCTTCGAGGCGAATGTGCCGGAAATCCAGGGCACGACCGTCGTGTTCGAGACGCTGTACGACGGCGAGGCGAAAATCGCGTCCCATGAGGACATCGAGGACGACGGGCAATCCGTCTCGCATCCGTCGATAGCGACAACCGCAGTCGACTCCCAAACGCAGACGCATACGGGCCATCCGGGCGAATCCGTCGAAATCGTCGACACGGTCCGATACGAGAACCTCGTCCCCGGCACAGCGTACACCCTGACCGGCACGCTCCACGCCAAATCCGACGACGGCGAGGAAATCGTGGTCGGTACGGACGGGAACCCGATTACGAGCTCTGTCGAGTTCACGCCGGAGGCGCCGAGCGGGTCTATCGACATGACGTTCACGGTCGACGGGACCCTGCTCTCCGGGAGCACCGTCGTGGCATTCGAGGACCTCTCGCACAACGGCGTGACCGTCGCATCGCACGCGAACATCGAAGACCGGGAGCAATCGATCGCGTTTGCGTCCTCCATCGCGACGACGGCGCACTGCGCCGAAACGGGATCTCACCTGATCGGACTTGAATCGAGCGCGACCATCGTCGACACCGTCTCGTACGGCAACCTCGTCCCTCAGGAGAACTACGTCGTCAGAGGAGAGCTCCATGCGCTCGACGACCAGGGAAACGATGCCGGCATTGCAGAGTTCGACGGCAAGCCCGCGCTCGCCGAGCTCGCCTTCACCCCCGGTACGCCTGACGGCACGGTCGATTTGTCCTTCATCATCCCCCGCGAGGGAGTCGAGGGGTCCTCGTTCGTCGTCTTCGAGACGCTTCTATCGGAGAACGAAACGACGCTCGCCACGCACAGCGACGTGCGAGACGAAGGCCAGACGGTCTTTGTCCCGAAGCTCGCGACGATGGCGCACGACGAGAAAACGGGCGCGAAGGAGGCCACCGCGGAACCGGGCAACCGCATCGTCGATTCCGTATCGTTTGCAAACCTCACCCCGGGCGAAACGTATCGCCTCGTCGGGACGCTTTACGACAAGGCAACAGGCAAGCCGCTGTTCGGCGAGGACGGACCTGTGACCAGCGAGCTCGAATTCACGCCGAACGAGGCCGCCGGGACCGTCGACATGGAGTTCCCGCTCGACGGGGCCGACGTCGGCGAGAGGACCGTCGTCGTGTTCGAACGCCTCTACGCAGATGCAGACATACCCTTGGCGGCCCACGAGGACATCGACTCCGCAGACCAGTCCGTGCACTACCGCATGCCCGAAGAGCCCGACAAGCCCAAGGACGACCAGCCTCAGGACAAGGATACCCACAAGGGCACCGTATCGACCGTCATCACCAAGGCGGGAGAGGCGTTCCACAAGACGGGCGACTTCGTGGCGCGCTACTGGTGGGCTATCGCGGCCATCGGGGTGATAGGCGCCATCGGAATCGCGCTCGGAATGAGAGCCGTGCGCGGGAAGAACGGCGGAAACGGGAAAGGATAGGCGATGCGCATGCGCACACCATTGAAAACGCACGCCGGAGCGTTGATCGTCGCCGTCGGGTTCGCGCTCGTCTGCATGGCATTCGTCACATGCGCGTTCTTGCTCGCGATGCACGGCAGGGCCCAGGCGGCATCCCCCGACCCGCTCGACACCGTCGACGCTGCGGAGGCGGAGTGCCCTGTCGACTGGGATTACTGGAAGGAGGTCAACCCGAGCGTCTGCGCGTGGGTGAAGGTCCCGGGAACGTCCATCGACTACCCGGTGGTCGAATCGCCCGGGGACGACCCCTGCTTCTACCTGACGCATGACGTGTATGGAAGCTGGAATCTCTGGGGATGCCCTTACATAGACCCCGGGTGCGACAAGGGCATCGACTCACCGAACGTCGTCGTCTACGGCCATAACATGACGACGGACGGCTCGATGTTCCACGATTTCGGATGCTACCATGACGCGAGCTTCGCAGCCGGACACCGATACGTGCTGCTGTACACGCCGAAGAAGGCCTATCGGCTCGAAGTGCTCGGCTCGAAGACCATCGACGGAGAGGCCCACGACAAACGGACGGAATTCGAGAACGTGGCGGACTTCTTCGCCTACCGGCAAGCGGAGCTCGCCTCGTGTGACGTGAGGCTCGAGTCCACGCGAACGCGGCCGCAGATGTTCACGTTCTGCACGTGCAGCTACTACATGAACCCCGACAACGAGCGCACGCTCGTGTTCGCCCAGGAGTGAGCAGGGCAAAGGAGGGTCGCCGCGTATCGCGGCGGCCCTCCTGTCGCATTCGCTAGAACCCCCACATGCGGACTTCGGGCTCGAGGGCGACCCCGTAGCTCGCCAAGACGACTTCCTGAACGTGACGAATAACGCGCACGACGTCGTCGGCGGTCGCGCCGCCGACGTTCACGACGAAGCCGGCGTGCTTGCGCGACACCTCGGCGCCGCCGACCGCATAGCCTTGAAGGCCCGCATCCTGGATGAGCTTTCCCGCGAAATGCCCTTCCGGGCGCTTGAACGTCGACCCGGCGGACGGCACGTCGAGCGGCTGCTTGTCCGTGCGCTTGCGGGCGAGCTCGTCCATCCTGAGCTGGATGGCGGCCTGGTCATCCTCGTGGAGCTCAAGCTCGACGGACAGCACCACCATGCCCTCGTCGAGCATCATTGAGCTACGGTAGCCCCAGCCGGCCTCGTCACGCGACACCTCGCGTGTCTCCCCATCGGCATCGAGGCAAACGACCTTGCGGGCGACGTCCCTGAACTCGCCGCCGTACGCGCCGGCGTTCATGATGGACGCTCCGCCCACCGTCCCCGGAATGCCCGCGGCGAACTCGTAGCCCCCAAGCGATTCGCGGCAGGCCATCGATGCGACCTTCGCGTTCGTGACGCCCGCGTCGGCGACGACGGTTCCCTCGCCCGACATGGCGACGGAAGAGAGGTTCCCGGCAATCTGCACGACGACGCCCCGCAGACCTGCGTCGGCGACGAGCAAGTTTGAGCCCCTTCCCACCACGTAAAAGGGAACGTCGAGCTGCCTGCACGCCCCGATCGTCGCGACAACGTCCTGCGCACGCACGGGAGCGACGAAGAAATCCGCCGGCCCGCCGATGCGGAACGTCGTATGCGCGCTCATCGGCTCGTCTGTGCGCACGTTCTCGACGCCAGCGGCCGCAACGAGGGATCTGTAAAGAGATTCGGTATTCATGGGGACATTGTACCCTACGTCTGGGCGCGTTTTCATCAATGCGATAATGATGCACATTCCATCACGAGCGCGTCATACGCCCGCCTGACTGACCAATAGGACAACCATGACAGCACAGCACAATCGACCCGACAGCATACGCGTACGCGGTGCGCGCGTCCACAACCTTAAGAACATCGACGTGGACATCCCGCTCGGCGAATTCGTCGGAATCGCAGGCGTGTCGGGGAGCGGCAAATCGTCGCTAGCCCTCGGCGTCCTGTACGCCGAGGGGTCGGGCCGTTATCTCGAGGTACTGTCGACCTATACGCGCAGGCGCATCTCCCAATCGGCACGCGCCGACGTAGACGTGGTCGAGCACGTGCCAGCCGCACTCGCCCTTCGCCAGAGGCCGGGCGTCCCCGACGTCCGGTCGACGTTCGGAACGTCGACCGAGCTTCTGAACTACCTGAGGCTCGCGTTCTCGAGGCTCGGAAGCCACACCTGCCCGAACGGACACCACGTCCCGCCTTCCATGGACGTCGCGCTCGAACGCGAGACGGCGTGCCCGACGTGCGGGGAGCGTTTCTTCGGGCCCGGAGCCGAGGAGATGGCGTTCAACAGCACAGGCGCATGCCCCACGTGCTCGGGAACGGGCATCGTGAGGGCGGTCGACCCCGCAACGCTCGTCCCCGACGAGAACAAGACCATCGACGAGGGGGCCGTCGTCGTCTGGGGATCGCTCATGTGGTCGCTCATGAAGGATATATGCCGCGAGATGGGCGTGAGGACCGATGTGCCCTTCAAGGAGCTTACCCCGGAAGAGCGCGACATCGTCTACCACGGGCCCGCGGAAAAGAAGCACATCCTGTACTACAACGAGAAGACCGGCACCGCCGGCGAGATGGACTTCACGTACTTCAACGCCATCTACACCGTCGAGAACGCCCTATCGAAAGTAAAGGACGAGAAGGGCCTGAAACGCGTTGCGAAGTTCCTGACCGAAGCGCCCTGCCCCGCATGCGCGGGCACGCGTTTGTCGGACAAGGTTCGCTCCACCACGCTCGCCGGCCTCAACCTCGCCCAAGCCACCGCCCTCACGCTCTCGGAGCTCGTGGACTGGATTCCGAGCATCGAGCCGAGCCTTCCCGCGGAAATGCGCCCGATGGCCGCGTCGATACTCGCCGGCATGAACGAGCCCGCGCAACGCCTGCTCCAGCTCGGCCTCGGATACCTATCCCTCGACCGCGCATCTTCCACGCTGTCGACGGGCGAGCGCCAGCGCATCCAGCTCACGCGCGCGGTGCGCAACCGCACGAACGGCGTCCTCTACGTGCTCGACGAGCCGTCGATCGGCCTTCATCCCGCGAACGTGGACGGCCTCCTCGGCGTCATCGACGACCTCATCGACGACGGGAACTCCGTCGTCGTGGTCGACCACGACGTGCGCGTGCTCAGGCAATGCTCGCACATCGTCGAGATCGGCCCGGGATCGGGCGCATCGGGAGGCACGGTCATCGCGCAAGGCGCCGTCGGCGAAATCGAGGCGAGCGACGAATCGCTTATCAGGGGATTCCTCTCCGGCTCGCGCGCAATCAAGCCGAGGGCAAAAACGGCGCCTGCCGACATGTTCTCCCAAGGGGGCATATTCCTCAAGACGCGGGCCGTGCATACGGTAAAACCGCTCGAAGTCCATATCCCACGCGGAAGACTCACCGCCGTCACCGGCGTCTCGGGATCGGGCAAGACGACGCTCGTGCTCGAGAGCCTCATGCCCGCCCTCGGCGCGGTAATCGCCGGCACGAAACTCCCCGCCCACGTCTTGGACGTCGATGCGCCCTGGATCAAACGGGCGAACCTCATCGACTCGACGCCGATCGGCGTGAACGTGCGATCGACGGTCGCCACGTACTCGGGCGTGCTCGACGACGTGCGCAGGGCGTTCGCCCAATGCCCCGAGGCGAAGCAACGCGGCCTGAAAGCCGGCGACTTCTCGTACAACACAGGTTCGCTCAGATGCCCCACGTGCGACGGCACCGGCCAGGTTTCGCTCGACGTCCAGTTCCTGCCCGACGTCGACATCGAATGCCCCGACTGCCGGGGCGCCCGGTACGGAAGCGAAGCGTACGAGGTCAAAAAGGAGCTCAAGGGCAGGCACGGAACGAGCTTCCTATCGCTCCCGCAGCTCATGGCGATGACGGTCGACGAGGCGCTCGAAGCTGCCGCGGGCTTGAAGAAGGCCGCGGGCAAGCTGCAGGTCCTCCACGACCTCGGCCTCGGGTACCTCACGCTCGGCGAGTCGACGCCTGCGCTTTCAGGCGGCGAGGCGCAGCGCCTCAAGCTCGCGAGCGAGATCGGGCGCGACCAAGCCGAC
>CAMOUE010000112.1 GCA_946626265.1 uncultured Eggerthellaceae bacterium
TTGAAATCCTCGTCGTTGTGAAGCCCGACGCCGAAGTCCCTCATCATGGCGACGGCGTCGTCGTAGCCGACCAGGGACTGATAGTTGAACACATGGTTTGTTAGATTCGGAATCTGGGGCATCGATGGCACGTTTGCGTTGCCCTGCTGCGTTATCGCCTGGCCCGAGGGCTCAGGTGCGGGTTCGGGTGCAGGCGCCTGCGCGGGCGCGAACTCGGGCGCGAGCGCAGGTTTGGACGCCAGCTCGGCTGCTGTTGCGGGCGCGGGCACCGGCTCGGGCTCAGGCGCAACTGCGGGCGCCGGCTCGGGAGCAGACACTGGCGCGGATTCGGACACAGAAGCAGGCGCCGATCCAGGTACGCCTTGGTCTTGCGCGGCCAAATCAGCAGACGTCGCTCCTGCCGGCGCGGCCTCGGACGGCGCCTCGGCGGGCTGCTTCTTCTCGGGGAAGAAACCGTCGAACCTCGAATCGAGGACGGTGGTCCCGTCAAGTCCCACCGACTCGCTCCACCCAGAGCCAATGTTCGTCGCCGCGCGCCAGCTCGACCCTTCCGAGCTGGTCGGGTACATGTCGTACGGATTGAAAACGGAAGCAGCCCCAAGGAGCTTGTTTTCGTCCTGCTGCGTTGGATCGCCAGCGGTTGGCTCCTCGGCCGGGACTTCAGCCAGCGACGCCTCGGCCGGCAGCTCCTCGGCCGGAACTTCCCCATCCGCCGAAGCATCGTCAGCGGGTTCTTCGACCCGCTCGATCTTCACGTCCTGGACCTCGAACTCGAGCGAGGGCAAGCCTGGAAGCGAGATGTGTTCGACTTTGACGACCGACGCATCGACGCCGCCGAGGTCCTGCGATATGACCTCGGCCATGTCCTTGAGCTCCTCGCGCGAAAATCCGTACTGCTCGAGGCGCTCGAGCGCCATGTCCTGGAGCGCCTGCGCGCATTCCGCGATCTCGTCGCCCGTCATGTAGGGCTCGAGCTTTTCGAAGATGTGCTCGGCCAGCGAGCGCTCCCTCAGCTCGCACGCCAAACGCCACGCCTCGCGCAACGCGACGACGGCTATGCTCGTCGACGTGCGCGGGTTGGCCGCCGCCTTCTCGTATGCGGCAAGATACAGGTGCATGCCGAGCGTCGCGTCTCCCGACGCGCAAGCCTCCGCCGCCTTGGTCAGATAATCAATGGGCTGTTCGCTGCAACCGTTGTTTTGGCTGGGTGTCTCGTTCTCGCTCATACCCAACCCCCTTTTCAAATATGCTGTTCGTTTTTCCCGCCTATTATGGCACGGACGCAACCCGCAGGAGTACACCGTATGAAAACTGTTTCAATGCTTCAATATGTGACGATGGATTTCGCTGAAAACGCGCCGATTCCTTGCGCTTCTGCCCCGCGTCAGTGCATTGCGTTTCTGCATTGCGCTTCTGCCCAGTGTCAGTTCGTTGCGCTTCCGCCTTGCGCTTCCGCCTTGCACCGGCGCTATTTCGGCACGGTCATCTTCCAGTCGAGAACCGGCCAGCCCTTCGCTTTGGCGATGCGCGACATGCCCGTGTTCGGACTCACGACGAACGGGTGCTTGGCCGATGACAGGAGCGGCTCGTCGGAATGATGATCGCCGTACGCATACGCAATCTCCCACTGACCAGGCCCGAATCGCCCGTCGCACCACCGCTTCAACGCCACGAGCTTCTCGTCGCCCTCGATGGGACGACCGTCGACCTCACGCGTGTACGTTCCGTCGGGCGCCACTTTCATCCGCGTCGAGATCTGGGCGTGGAACGGGTGCTTCTCCATCGCACGCAAGACGATGGGCTCGAACGACGCCGACACGACTACGACGACGCACCCCTCCTCGGCGCGCTTGCGCATTTCCGCATCGGCCTTCGGACGGAACCGCGGCTCGATGAGCTTGTCGTAGAACGCCACGAGGTACTTGTCGACTTCCGCCTTGGGCTTGCCCACGAACGCCTTGAACACCTGGCCACGGACCCAGCTCTCGTTTTGGGGCAGGCGCCATTTGTACGCGAGCCCCCAGAACCCGATTTTCAGCGATGTCAGAGGCGAGATCTTATGCTCGAATATGAGTCGGTTGACCAACCAGGATGGCGAAGACCCCTCGATGGACGTGTCGTCGAAGTCGAATACCGCGATCTGGGCTTTGTCTGTCAGCTGTTGTTGCATGATTTGGTCATTGTACCAAAGACCGATGGAGCGAGGGGACGCAAAGGGACGGGCGCAATGCATCATTGGCAAAAGGCCATACACGGTTTGGCGCATCGTGACCTCCCTTGAGTTTGGTCCACCGGGGCACGGCACATCCCCGTTCCTGAACGCCTCGACCATCTTGCGCCCGAGCGCATAGTCGTCGGATTCCTCGATCTCGTCGCGCGAAACCCAGCCTGCCCACGAGAGCTCGCCGTCGATCAGGTGCGTTTGCGGATCGCCGTCGAGGTCGGCGAAATAGCCCAGCATGAGCGAACCCGAGACGCCCCACGGCTGGCTGGCGAAGTAGCGGACGTTCTTCACGTAGATGCCGCACTCCTCATAGACCTCACGGGCGACCGTCTCCTCGGCCGATTCGCCGACCTCCACGAAACCGGCCACGAGCGCCCGCCTACGGTAATTCCCCTTCGCATAGCGCGTCATGAGCAGCTTGTCGCCGTTCACGACCGCAACGATGATAGCCGGGGATATGCGGGGGTACACCACGTTTCCGCAGTTCGAACATGTGAGCGCGCGCTCGGTGCGCGAATGGGCCAGCGGGCTTGCACAATGGCCGCAATACCTGTTGGCAGCGTACCAAGCAGCCAAATGCAACCCCGTGACGGCCACGAACGCCTCAACCGTCGACGCGGTCCGCGTGAGCGCCCCTGCGTCCTCGAATTCGTAGCCCGCAGGGCATATCGGCCGGCCATCGACGCAGTACTCAAGTCCGCGATGCGCACCGTCGGCACCAAATGCAAGGAAATAACGCACGCCATCGACGGCGAACAGATACGTGAACGGGGCATAATCCGCGCATTCGGAAACAGATGGAAACGAGAGCGAGCCATCCGCACGCCTGGCACAGGCCACCATACCGCCCGGCTTTCCCTGTCCGTTCAATCCGACGACGAGCGCCTTGTCCTCAGGATGCGGCCCCTCGAAGCTCATCGATACCTCGAACGACCCTCGCTCCAATCTGTTGAACATGCCGCACCCCCGTTCGGCAATTAGTGTTACGTATTTGACTAGCGTAATAATCTTTGCATATACTGAAAACGTCTCACACTGTAGCTTATCGAAAAAGGGGGACCCATGAAGCGAAGAACACTCGCAATCATCGTCGCGGCGCTGGCAACGGCGCTCGCGCTCGTGCTTACCGGATGTGGTGGACAGGGCGCATCCGGCTCGTCGGCGGCAGCCTCGGCATCGTCGGCGGCCCCGGCATCAGACACCGCGAGCAGCGCCTCCGATGCGGAAACCAAAACCGTCACCGACGCCTACGGCCGTGAGGTCACGGTGCCCGCACACGCCAAATCGGCCGCGACCGTCGGCTCTGGCGCGCGCTTCGTAGTCTACGCCGGCGCGCAGGACAAGCTGATCGCCGTCACCGAAATGGAAACAGACCCGGCAATCAACAGACCCTACGCCATAGCGTACGCCGACCTCTTCAAGAACCTGCCCGCTACGAGCAACGGCAACCACCTGCTCGAGACCAATGTCAACGAGGAGGAGCTCGTAAAGCTCTCCCCCGACGTCATCATCTCGAGCCGTAGCAAGGACGAGTGCGACCAGCTGCAAGCCAACACCGGCATTCCCGTCATCGGCATCACGTACCAAAACCAGCTGTTCACCGACAACGTGTACAAATCCATCGAGTGCGTGGGCGCCGCGCTCGACACCGAAGACCACGCCGCCGAGGTCATCGCCAAGATGAAGGAATGGGAAGCCGACATCACCGGCCGCGTGGCCAACGTCCCCGATGACGCCAAGCCGAGCGTCTACGTAGGTGCCGTCAACTACAAGGGCGCCAAGAGCTGGGGCGGCACGTATGCGCACTATGCTTGCACCGACGTGCTGGGCGCCAACAACGTCGCCGACCAGACCGGCCAGGACGGCGCGCTCGACGTCGACCTCGAACAGATCGGCGCATGGGATCCCGACTACATGTTCCTCAACGCCGGCAACATGGACCTGCTGAAGGCCGACTATGCAGAAAACCAGGAGTTCTTCGACGGCTTGACCGCCTTCAAGAACAACAACCTCTACACGCAGCCGTTCTTCAACTTCAACGGCACGAACGTCGACACGGGCATCTGCGACACCTATTTCATCGGCGCAACCATCTACCCTGACGCGTTCGCCGACGTCGACCTCGACGCGAAGTACAAGGAAGTCTACGAGACCATGCTCGGCGGCTTCGACTTCTACTCGGTCATGCAGGAGAACAAGATGGGCTTCAAGGCCTTCCCATCCCTGACATAGCGCCCGCTTTTTCGCAAATCTCTTGGGGTAGACCTCGCCTTTCCGGTCTGCCCCATTTTTTTCGCTATCCTTACTAACCGTATGCAGGAAGAGAAGCTCACAGACAAAGACATCGCACCCCGCGTTGCAGGCAGCGGAATCGAGGGCGCATACAGCGGCTACATCCGCCACAAGCGCCTCGTCATGGCCGCGCTCGTCGCGGTCGTCTGCGGGCTTGCCATCTGGTCGATGGGCATCGGCTCGCTCGAACTCTCTCCCGCCGAGGTCGTCGCCGGCATGTTCGGCCAGTCGACCTCGCAGGTGAACACCGTCGTTCAGAACATGCGCCTTCCGCGCGTGCTCACGGCGGTCATCGCCGGCATCGCGCTGGCGCTCGCGGGATGCGCGTACCAGTCAACGCTTCGCAACCCGCTCGCCTCAGCCAGCACGCTCGGCATCGCGCAAGGCGCCGCGTTCGGTGCGAGCATCGCGATCATCGTCATATCCGGCGGTGGCGTCGAGAACTCGGTAGCCTACGAAGGCGTGACCAACGCCGACCCCATCTCCACCGCAATCTGCGCCTTCGTCGGCGCCATGCTCTCGACGGCCATCATCCTGGCTCTATCGCGCTTCCGCGAGATGACGCCCGAGAGCATCGTGCTGCTCGGCGTGGCGTTATCGGCGCTCTTCACGGCAGGTACCACGATGGTGCAGTACTTCGCAGAGGACTCGCAGGTTGCAGCCGTGGTGTTCTGGACATTCGGCGACCTTTCGCGTGTCACGAAACCGCAGATCGCCCTCATGGCCGCCGTGACCGCGCTGTCGGCGATCTTCTTCTTCGTGAACCGTTGGAACTACAACGCAATCGAAGGCGGCGAGGGGCTCGCCCACGGTTTGGGCGTCCCCGTCTCGCAAGTACGGCTGGCCAGCATGGTCGTGGCGTCGGCCGCCGCCTCGACCGTCATCGCATTCTGCGGCATCATCAACTTCGTCGGGCTGGTCGCGCCGCACATCATGCGCAGGCTGCTCGGAGCCGACTACCGCTACCTGTTGCCGGCGAGCGCCCTGGCGGGTGCCGGCCTGCTGCTCGCCTCCGACATGCTCTGCCACGTGATCGTAGCGCCGCTCATCCTGCCCATAAGCGCCATCACGTCTTTCGTCGGCGCGCCGATTTTCATTTACCTGCTGTTCAAGGGCGTGAGCCGCTGATGTTGGAAGCCCGTAACGTAGCCTTCTCGTTCAAACGCGACCAGCCGCTGCTGCGTGACGTGTCGCTCGCCGTCGAACCGGGGACGTTCACGGCCATCCTCGGCCAGAACGGATGCGGCAAGTCGACGCTGCTTTCGCTCATGACGGCGGCACGCACGCCCCATGCGGGCGAAGTGCTGCTCGACGGCATGCCGATAGCGAAGGTCGACCGCCGCGAGCGCGCGCGAAAAATCGCCTTCGTGTCGCAGCATAGCCACGCCAACCGCCTCACCGTATTCGATTCGGTCCTGTTGGGCCGCCGGCCGTTCATGGATTCAGCCCCGACCGCCGAGGACCGCGCAATCGTCGCGCGGGTGCTCGATGAACTCGGCTTGGCAGACTACGCGCTGCGCTATCTCGACGAGCTGTCGGGTGGCGAGTACCAAATCGTCGTACTGGCGCGGGCTTTCGTCCAGCAAACCGAAACGCTTTTGCTCGACGAGCCCACGAACAACCTCGATCCGTCGAACCAGCAGGAAGTCATGCGGCTCGTGCGCTCTGAAATCAAGCGGCGCGGCATCGGGGTCGCCGCCGTGCTTCACGACATGAACTTGGCGTTGCGCCATTGCGACCGCTTCCTGTTCCTGAAGGACGGAGTCGTGGACGCATTCGGGGACGAGGGCATCGTCACGCCCGCGCAAATCGAGCGCGTGTACGGGATGAAAGCCGACGTCATCGAACATGCGGGATGCAAGCTAGTCGCCCCGCTCTGACGAGCGCGCCGACGGCGAAGCCCGTTCGGCGCAGCTCGACGCCTTTGCGAAACGGAGGAAACATGGACATAGTTGCACGCTACTTCGACGAACGAGCCGATTCGTGGCTCGAGATGGAGCAGCACACTCAAAGCCCCGTTCAGGCGGCTGTCGCCATCATGGCGGGGGTCGGCGAAGGCGCCCGCGTGCTCGATCTCGGTTGCGGCTTGGGCGTCATGGTGCCCGTCTATCGCGAGCTCGGCGCTTCCCGTGTGCTCGGCGTCGACGTATCCGAGAACATGGTCCAGCGCGCACGCGCGCGCTGGAGCGATGAGCCAGGCGTCGACTTTCTCGCTGCCGACGCCGCCGGACTCGACCTCGGCGAGCGATTCGACGCCGTCGTCATCTACAACGCCTACCCGCACTTCATGGACAGGACGAAACTCGTCCGCACCTGCCATCGGCTCCTTGCCGAGAGAGGCCGCTTCGTCGTGGCCCATGGCACGGGAAAGGATGGCATCAACTCGCACCACCAAGCAGTTGCCGCCGGCGTGAGCCTCGGGCTGGGCTCCGCTTCCGACGAGTGCGAGGCGTGGAAGGGCCGTTTCAGCATCGATGCCATTGTCGACACGCCTGGCTTCTACGCGTTCGCGGGCAAAAAACTCTAAGAAAGACGGTGCGGGAACCCTACATTCCCGCACCGTCCAATTCACGTCTTGCTTCTCGATGTATGGCTTGTTCCTCGCAGGTAGACTCGCCTACCCCAGGGGAATCATCTTGTAGAGGCCGACGCGGCCGATGTTGGCGTCGGCGTCGGTTGCGTCGACGTCGGCGATCTCGCGCTCGACGTAGCCCTCGGCGTCGAACCACAGGTGGTACTTCTTGCCCTCGACCTGGCGGAACCAGAAGTCGCCGAACTCGTCGGTC
>CAMOUE010000113.1 GCA_946626265.1 uncultured Eggerthellaceae bacterium
TCACTATACAAGTGCGATTTTGCAGTCAACACTTCTTGCTGTGCGAATGCGGGCGGGCTCCGTCTTCGTCGTCCTTTATACTCTGGTCAGCGGTTCGAGAGCCAGCAATTAGAGAGCCAGCGATCCGCGAGCCAGCGATTCGCGAGCCAGCAATCCGCGGATCGGCGATTTAAGAGAGAGGACTAGCATGAGCAAGATCGTAGTTATCAAGGGAAGCGCGCGCAAGGGCGGCAACAGCAACACGATGGCTGACGCGTTCATCGAGGCGGCGCGCGGGCTCGGTCACGAGATCGTGGAATGCAACGCCGCGAAGATGGATTTGAACGGCTGCCATGGGTGCATGACCTGTTTCAAGTCGGGGAAAGCTTGCTCGTTCGACGATGACTTCAACACGATCGCCGACGACCTGTTGGCTGCCGACGGCTGGGTGTTCGCGTTCCCGATTTACTGGTACACCATGCCTGGCCAGACGAAATGCATCCTCGACAACGTGTTCTCGTTCGCGGTCGGCGGAAAGAGCTGCAAGGGGAAGAAAATCGCGCTCATCTCGTGCTGCGAGGAAGACGACATGACGGTGTTCGACCATGCAGTTGGCCCGTTCGAACGAGGCGGCAAGCTCATGGGCTGGGATTTTGTCGGCAACGTGCTCGTGCCGGGCGTGAACAACGTCGGCGAAATCGCCAACACCGACGGATGCGCACGCGCGGCGGCGCTCGCCGAGAAGTTCTAGGAGCGCTGAATCACGCCCGCGCACCGCGCGGGCGCCGCACTCGGGTGCCGCAGGCGCAACGTGCGGACGCACGCCGCGAGCTCGGACGCTCGATGCGCACTCAGGAGGTTTGTATGCGCGAAGAAGCGAAGCCGAACAGGTTGAAATTCCGAGCTATCGGTCCGGTTATCAAGGCGGCGGGGCTCTTGCCATGGACTGCGGTCTTCGTGGCGTTGTTCTTGGTTTGCGCCTTTCTCGTCACGATGTTCGAGCCGGGCGTCGATGGATTTGGGAACTCGTTGTGGTTTTTGTTCCAAGTCGTGACCACTATCGGTCTGGGAGACTACACTGCCACATCAACGGTGGGGCGCTTGGTCGCAGTTGTTTTGTCGGTGTACTCGGCGTTCTTCTTGGCGCTGATTACCGGCGCGGTTGTGAGTTACTGCTCCGAGCGGATGCGCGCTCGCCGCGACGAGAGCGTGGCGTACTTCATCGACCAGCTCGAGCATCTGCCGGAGTTGAGCCATGATGAGCTCGTCGAACTCTCTAAGCAGGTGAAACGGTTCGATCGCATGCGATGACGCGCTGTCGGTCGGCGGTTGGCGCGATGACGCGCCGTCGGTCGGCGGTTGGCGCGATGACGCGCCTTCGTTCGCCGTTGGCGCAGCGGTGCGTCAAGGTCGCCCGGCGCGGCAACGCGCCGACAATCTGGCGGTTGCAATAGACCGGCCGGAACCCGCTTCGGGTAGAACAGGGAGGTTGCCATATGACCGAGAAGCGTGAAAGCGGCGAGATCGCCGCGAGCGAGGGAGCAGAGGGCGCTGGGGAAGCTGGCGGCGTTCGGGGTTTCCTGGAGCGCAAGGATATCGAGATCAGTTTCCAGCGCTACGCCATCGACGCGTTGGCCGCCATGGCGCAAGGCCTGTTCGCCTCGTTGCTCATCGGGACGATTTTCAACACGATAGGCAATCTATCCGGGCTGACGGCGTTCAACGACATCGGCGCCTTCGCGACGGCGGTGGCCGGGCCGGCGATGGCGATCGCAATCGGTTATGCCCTGAAAAGTCCGCCGCTCGTGCTCTATTCGCTCGCCGTCGTCGGCTATGCGGCGAACTCCGCAGGTGGCGCGGGTGGCCCGCTTGCCGTCTTGGTCGTGGCCATCATTGCTGCCGAGCTGGGCAAGGCGGTCTCGAAGGAGACGCGCGTCGATATCTTGGTAACGCCGGCGGTCACGGTCGGGCTCGGCTGTGCGCTCGCCATGCTCGCGGGACCGGCGATCGGCGCGGTGGCCACCGCTATCGGGAGCTTCATCATGTGGGCGACGGAGCTCCAGCCGTTCTTCATGGGCATTCTGGTTGCCGTGGTCGTGGGCGTGGCGCTCACGCTTCCCATTTCCTCGGCAGCCATCTGCGCGGCTTTGGGCCTGACCGGCTTGGCCGGCGGTGCGGCGCTCGCGGGATGCTGTGCGCAGATGGTCGGGTTCGCGGTCATAAGCTTTGCCGATAACGGCTGGGGCGGCATCGTCTCCCAGGGTATCGGCACGTCGATGCTGCAGATGGGAAACATCATGCGCAAGCCCGCGATCTGGGTGCCGCCCATCGTGGCCTCGGCCGTGTGCGGTCCGGTGGCCACGTGCGTTTTCTCGATGCAGCAGAACGGCCCGGCCATCGCGTCGGGCATGGGCACGTGCGGACTCGTGGGGCCGATTGGGCTCTACAGCGGCTGGGTCGCCGACGGTATCACGCCGGGTGCGTTCGAATGGCTGGGCATGCTGCTCGTGTGCCTCGTGCTTCCCGCGGTCGTGAGCTGGGTCGTCGCGTTTGCCATGCGCAAGGCCGGCATCATCGAGAAGGGCGACATGCTGCTCGATTAGGCACGGCTCGTAGCTAAGTGCCGGCGCGCGGCCGTCGCGCCGTCGACGCTATCCCTCGGCAACCTGCGCAATCGCGTCGGCTGCCTCGACCTGCTGCGATTCGCGCGAAATCCGTGCGACCCCGTCGCCCGCCTGGTCCCCGTAGTTTCCGAAGCAGGCATGGTTTCCGCCGTCGATCACGACCTCGCGAGCCGTGGCGGGGAGCGAGGACCGCGCTTCCGCGAGCCTGTCGCGGTTGAGAACCCCGTCTTCCGTGCCGTACAGGGAAACGACGTCGCCTTCGAAACCGGAGAGGTCCACGGCCGGGTACGACGCCAGAAGCGCGACCGCGTCGAACTCGCTCTCGTGGCGCTCGGCGTAATCGCAGGCCGCCACGCCGCCCATCGAATGGCCGGCGATAATCCAGCGATCGATCTCGGGGTAGCGCCCCTCGATGCCGTTCGCGGCATCCATGTCGATTATGGCAAGGTTGAACAGCGGTTTCACGAGCACGCAGAGGATGCCCCGCTCGGCGAGCCGCTTCAGGAGCGGCGCGTACGCCTCGGGCTGGACTTTCGCGCCGGGATAGAAGATGAGCCCTGCGATCGGCTTTACGGTCGCCCCGGCAGCCGGTCCCGTGGCCTGGCCCGCAGCCAGGTTCGTGGGCTCGAAGGCAATCTTGCCGTCCGGGAGCTCTTTCACGATGACGCCGTCCGCATCCCCGTCCGCATCGGCGACGACGGCGAGCGCGACATCGTCGGCGTGGTAGTAATCGTTCACGTACCAGATTGACCCTGCAACGAGCAGCGCCAAGACAACGAGAATCGCGATGACCGCGCGTTTGGCAAGATTTCCCTTTGTTCGCGTCATGTCCTACCTGTTTCTCTCGATGCCGTTCTCGACGCCCCCGCCCGACAGCGTCCCGCCGTGCGTGTGCCAGTTGAAGCGCCGGCTCAATATGGTAAGCCCGAAGCCGACGGCGACGCAGAGGATGGAGGCGATATCATGGGAAGCCCCGAGAACGAGCGGGCCGGCGTAGAAAGCCGCGCCGATGAAGCTCGATATGGCGTAGAACTTGCCCGGTTGGAAGACGCGCGGGACCTCTCCGACGCAGATATCGCGCAGCGCCGAGCCCCCGACTGCCGTGATGCTTCCCAGAATGACGCAGATCACGGGGCCCGTCCCCGCGAACCACGACTTGCTCGCGCCGGCCAGCGCGTACCATGCCATCGTGAACGCGTCGATGTAGAAGAGCCGTGCGTAGAAGTCGACGAGATGGCGGCGCGCGGTCGACATGACGATGCAGATGCAGATGCTCGCCAGGATGACAATCGGGTGCTCCATGAAGAAGATGCCCTGGTCCTGGAGGAGCAAATCGCGGATGATGCCGCCTCCGAAGCCCGTGATCAGCCCGAGCGACACGACGCCGACCACGTCGAGTTTCCGCTCGATGGCGAACAACGCGCCCGCGAGCACGCCCATCACGACGCCGAGGTAGTCGATGATGGTCGTAGTCGGGATCTGCCCTAGCAGAGATATGAGGTCAACGTCCATGAGCGTTCCTTCGTAATCGTGAAATCCGCTGCTCGAGGTGTCGTTTCGGCAACAGCGCCGATCGACGGCCGATTGTCGTCCGTGAAAAGCAAATGCGCCGATTATACTGCGAATATCCGCAAAGGAAACACGATAAGGGGGTCGTTATGAAAAGACTGTTCGCATTGACGTTGGCCGTCGTGTTCGCTCTGGCCATGGCGGCATGCGCGGCGGGCTGCTCGGGCGCGGCGGGCGAATCGGGCTCGGGCGCGGCGAGCGGGGCAGGCTCGGGCGCGGCGAGCGGCTCGGGCGCGGCGAGCGCTTCCGCACAGGGCCAGGTGGGCATGGCGAACCCGTGGACCGACGCGTCGAGCGCGTCCGAGGCGGCGAAAGGCGCCGGGCTGACCTCGTTCGAGGCGCCGGACGATCCGGATATCGGCGACTTCCAGTTCGAGGAGCCGAAGTACTCGTCGATGGAGGGCGTCGCCCAGGCGACCTACGACGCCGGCGCCGCTGATTTGACGGTGCGCAAAGGCGAGGGGGTTTCGGGCGTCGACCTCCACGGCGATTGGACCGACTACCCCGAGCACTGGACGCAGGACTGCGGCGGCATCGAGGTATCGTGCTCGGGTTACGCCCCCGGCCTCGCAAGCCTGATCGAGTGGACGGTCGACGGCGAATCGTACTCGGTCGAGTTCCGCGGGCTGGGCGGCGACGAGCTCGGCTTGGCAAGCGGGCAGGTCGAGGCGTTCGTCTCGAGCGTGAAATAGGCCGCGGCGCCGCGTTTGCGCCTGCGGGTTGCCAGCGTGAACAGGCATCCGAGGCTAATTTTTCCGAAAACGGGACCAATACGGGCAACGTTTTGTATAAAGTATTCCTAGCACCGAACGATGTTCTACCGAATTGCGAAAACGAGGAGGGCAAAGTGAAAACGATTAATCCGAAACGTTCAAGTCTCTTTGCGGGGAAGGAAGCGCGGCGCGTGCTCGTCATCGCGGCGGCATTCGCGCTTGCGTTGAGCGCTCTCGCCTTCGCAGGCTGCAGTTGCTCGGCGCAATCGAGCGCCTCTGCGAGCGCCTCGTCGTCGAGCGCCTCTGCGAGCGCCTCGTCGGCAAGCTCGGACCAGGTCTCCGTTCCCAACCTCGTGGGCCTCAAGCGCGCCGATGCCGAGAAGCAGATTAAGGACGCCGGGCTCGCGGTCGGCAAGGTCGGGCTCGAATACAGCGACACCGTTGCCGAAGGCCTGGTCATCTCCCAGAAACCTGCGGCTATGACCAAGGCGGCCAGCGGCACGAAGATTGACCTCACGGTCTCGCAGGGCAAGAAGGCCCCGGCGCAGGTCGCCGTGCCGAAGCTGATCGGCATGTCCCAGAGCGAGGCCGAGAAGGCGCTCGCGGACGCCAAGCTCGTCGCGGTCGTGGGCGACCCCGTCGAGTCGACGGATGTCGAGCCGGGCAAGGTGTGCAAGCAGTCGGTCACGGCCGGCACGATGGTCGAAGAGGGCTCGAAGGTCACGTTCTCGACCGCTCTCGCGAAGCAGAACGTCACCGTGCCCGACGTCGTGGGCAAGTCGCTCGCCGACGCGAAGGCCGAGCTCGACAAAATCGGCCTCGGATGCGACACCTCGACCGTCTACAGCGACTCGGTCGACAAGGACAGCATCGTGAGCCAGTCGGTTACCGCAGGCACGAGCGTCACGAAGGGCACGGTCATAGTGCTCCAGGTCTCGCTCGGCAAGAAGCCGGTCCAGAAGGTCGTCGTCCCCGACATCCTGACCTACACGCTCTCCGACGCGACGAGCGCGCTCGAGAGCGCAGGGCTTTCGTACCGCTACGGCGGCGATGAGGACGGCACCGTCGTCGCCGTCGACCCGGCGGTCGGCACCGAGGTGGAAGTCGGATCGAGCGTCGCGTTCACCCTTCAGAAGCAGGTGAAGACCGTGTCGGTGCCGGACGTCTCGGGAATGTCGGGCTTCGATGCCGACGATGCCATGGACGATGCCGGCCTCGTCCTCGACTACGATTCCAACCAGCCGGACAAGGCGCTGTCCGGGACCAATCCCGCTGCCGGGACGGTCGTGGAAGTAGGCTCCACTGTCGTCGGCGAGTATCCGCCCGATCCCGAGCCCGTCGGTTGGAAGGACGCGTCGAGCGCGGCGGACGCCTGCAGCAAGGCCGGCGTCGACGGCTTCGACGTCGATGGAAGCGTGTCGTTCGGCGACCTGACGTATTCTTCGCCGCACTTCCAGTACCAGAAGGGCATGGTCGCGGCGATCTACGAGGCGCCGGCGAGCCAGCTGGTCATCCGCAAGGGGACGGGCGTTTCCAGGGCCGCCCTCACGGAGGGCCTCGGCTCGTATGCAAGCTCGTGGACGCAGAACTTCAAGGGCCTCGAGATCACGTGCAGCGGAAACGCCAAGGACGCCGCGACGCTGCTCGAGTGGGGCTTCGGCGGCGACAGCTTCTCGGCTGCCCTGCTCGGCCTCGGCGGTGAGACCATGAGCATGGACCCCGACGATGTGGCATCGCTCGTTGCGGGCATCCAATAGGAAAGGTTTGAACTTCTAGAATGGCACCTGATTTGATCGAAAACCAAGAACCTGCGCTCCCGTTGCCGGACGGCCAGGACGCGCGGGTTTCAGGCGAGCAGCCCAAGGGCGAGAGCCCGCGGGCCGTCATCGCCGCCGTACTCGCGAACATCGCGATCGGCATCGTGAAGTTCATCGCCGCGGGCATATCCGGCTCGTCGGCCATGATCTCCGAAGGCATCCACTCGATCGTGGATTCGGGCAACGGCCTGCTCATCCTGTTCGGGATGAAGCGGGCCGAGCGCCGGCCCGATTTGGCGCACCCGTTCGGCTACAGCCAGGAGCTCTATTTCTGGACGCTCGTCGTGGCGGTCATGATCTTCGCCCTCGGCGGCGGTCTTTCCATGTACGAGGGCATGCACCGCATCATGGAGATCACGCCCGAGACGACGCTCGGCGACCCGACGCTGAACTACATCATCATCGGCATATCGGCCATCATCGAGGGCATGTCGCTCTCGGTGGCGCTGCGCGAGTTCAACGCGGCGCGCGGCGATGTCAGCCCGCTGCGTTTCATCAAGGACGCGAAAGACCCGAGCCTGTTCACCGTCGTGCTGGAGG
>CAMOUE010000114.1 GCA_946626265.1 uncultured Eggerthellaceae bacterium
CGCCGTTCACCCCCGTTGGAGCAGTCTGCAATCGGCTTAATGCTCTGCAAGCGTGTGCCTGGTGCCAAATCGTAGCAAACGATGCCAAGAGAAGTTAAACGGTGCCACTCCGTGGGCTATTCCCACTCAACGGTTCCAGGGGGTTTCGGGGTCACATCGTAAACAACGCGGTTGACGCCTGGCACTTCGGCGACGATACGGCTCGAAATCTTACCCAGCACCTCGTAGGGCAGCTTCGCCCAATCGGCCGTCATGGCGTCGGTGCTTTCAACGGCGCGGACGATGACGGGACGCTGGTAAGTTCGCTCGTCGCCCATGACACCCACGCTCTTTATATCGGGCAGCACGGCGAAGTACTGCCAGCAGCTGTGCTCGCTGTTGCGCTCCCCCGTCTCTTCGTACAAGCGGGCATTGTAAGCGTCAAGCTCCTCGCGCACGACGGCATCGGCGTTCTTCAGAATCTCGAGCTTTTCGGGAGTCACGTCGCCGATTATGCGGATTGCAAGACCCGGGCCTGGGAACGGCTGGCGCCACACGATATGATCAGGCAGACCAAGCGCCGTACCGAGCGCGCGCACCTCGTCCTTGAAGAAATGGTCGAGAGGCTCGATGAGATCAAACGACACGCCTTCGGGGAACGGGATCAAGTTGTGGTGCGACTTGATCGTCGACGCCTTCCCGCCCGTCTTGCGCGCGCCGCTTTCAATGATGTCGGGGTAGATCGTACCTTGTGCGAGGTATTTCACGCCGTCAAGCTGCTGTGCGACGGCGAAGAACTCCTCCCAGAACTGCGTGCCGATGATCTTGCGCTTCTGCTCGGGGTCGCTCACGCCCGCAAGCAACTTTGCGTAGCGCTCCTCGGCATGCACGTGCACGAAATCGACGTCGAATTGCTTGGTGAATACCTCTTCGACTTCTTCTGGCTCGTTCTTGCGCAAGAGGCCATGATTGACGAAAACGCACGTGAGCTGCTTGCCGATTGCGCGGGCGCAGAGTGCGCCCACAACGCTGGAGTCGACGCCTCCGGAAAGGCCCAAGATCACGCGGTCAGCGCCCACTTCGCAGCGTACGTCGTCAACGAGCTGATCGATGAGATTGTCCATGCTCCACGAAGCCTCGAGTCCACATATGCCGAACAGGAAGTTCGAGAGAATCTGCGTGCCGTACGTCGTATGTCGCACCTCGGGATGAAACTGCGTCGCATACAAGTTTCGTTCGGCGCATTCCATCGAGGCGACAGGGCAAACCTTCGTGCTCGAGGTGATTGCGAAACCCTCGGGCACTCTGGCTACCGAATCCCGATGGCTCATCCAAACCACCTGCTCCTCCGGGGTGCCGTCGAGCAGACGCGACGCGGCGACGCGCTTGATCGTTGCAGGGCCATATTCCCCCACCTCGGTATGGCCTACCATCCCGCCAAGCGTCTTGGCCATTATCTGCTGGCCATAGCAAAAGCCCAAGATGGGCAATCCCAAATCGAAAAGCGCCGGATCCACTTCGGGAGCATCGTCGGCGTAAACGCTTGCCGGACCACCAGACAAGATGATCGCGGAAGGCTCCTCGGCCGCAATCTCGCCAGCAGGCGTATCGCAGGGCATTATCTCCGAATAGACGCGCAAGTCGCGCACGCGGCGCGCTATGAGCTGCCCGTATTGGGCCCCGAAATCGAGCACGATTACTTTCTGCATAAAACCCCCTCCGACGTCTTGCCGTCGCATGCGGCAAGACGTATCTCGCATCGGCAATGGGAAGTTTAACGATGTCTTTTTTCGAGCTTGTTAACAGCTAAAATGGCGAAACGGCCGCAATGTTGCATTTCCGCCATCCACGCGACGCGAGCTTGGCGATTTGATGCAATCGGCAAGCGGGAACGGACTTCGGGTCTATCATGGCAAAACGCGAGCGATAATACCGAAGCTGCATTCGCCGCCCGAGCGGACACGAAGGGAACTTCCATGGCAGACGATAACGGCCTTGCCGAAATCCAGG
Source organism: uncultured Eggerthellaceae bacterium (assembly GCA_946626265.1). Taxonomy (GTDB): domain Bacteria; phylum Actinomycetota; class Coriobacteriia; order Coriobacteriales; family Eggerthellaceae; genus UBA9715. The sequence goes on from CAMOUE010000114.1 coordinate 1,990, forward strand.
AACACCGAAACGCCATCGACGAGATCGACGCACGCATCGTCGCCCTCATCAACGAGCGCGCGCTTCACTCTCTCAAGATCAGAAGCCTCAAGCCAAACGCGAACATGGGATTGTACGACCCGCAGCGCGAGGCGGAGATTCTCCAGAAAGTCAGGCAAAACAACGAGGGGCCGCTTTACAACGAGCACCTTTGCGAAATATACACCGCCCTGCTCAAGGTCATGAAAGAGGCGCCTTCCCTATGAGACGGGCCAGATACGCTAAAATCCCGGATTTAGGCGCACGTACCGACGAGATAACGATCTTTGCCGGCCCGTGTTCCATCGAATCACTCGAACAGTTCGACGCCGTGGCTGAAACCGTGGCACATCTCGGGCTCTCGTGGATTCGCGGCGGAGCTTTCAAGCCGCGCACGAACCTGCATTCCTTCCAAGGCCTTGGCGAGCAAGCGCTCCAGATCATGAACGAGAGCTCGTCAAAGCACGGATTGAAGACCCTGACCGAAGTCATGGATTCCGAGCATATAAAACTAGTGCAAGACTGCTGCGACGGCATCCAGATCGGCTCTCGCAATTTCCAGAATTTCAGCCTGCTTCGGGACATCGGCATAGCAACGGCCGAGTCGAAAACAATGGTGCTGTTCAAACGTGGTTTTGCCGGGACGATCGCAGAGTGGCTGTCAGCCGCCGAATACATCACCCAGCACGGAAACGACAATGTCGTGCTCTGCGAACGCGGATTGCGCACGTTCGAGACGGCGACGCGCTTCACGCTTGACATTTCGGCCGTCCCCGTAATCCACAAGCAGTCGCTTTTCCCGATCTGCATAGACGTGTCCCACCCCGCCGGCCAACGGGACCTCGTTCCTTCCCTTGCTAAAGCGGCTATTGCCGCAGGTGCAGACTCGCTCATGATAGAAGTCCATCCCGATCCCCAAAAGGCCCTGTCGGACGGCGCTCAGCAGCTCACGCCCGAACAGTTCGAAGACCTCGTCTTAGAGCTTCGCGATATCGCCGCGGTGCTCGGCAAGAAGATCGTATAGCATAGGCACCTCGCGAAAACGCGAGAGGCCGGCTCTCACGAGCCGGCCTCGTCGGCGAATTGAAGCTATCGAGCCCTTATCGTCTTACACGCCATTACGCTGCAGCGGGCGCGCTCGGCGTCTGCTGGCGTTTCTTGAGCAGGTACTGCACGACGAACACGGCGGCGATGGCGGCGATGCCGATGACGTCGGTAACCGTGTCGGGCACCATCATGCAAATGCCGCCTGCAGCAAGAACCGCCCTGAACACGGGGTTGATCTTCGTGAACAACGTTCCATTGAGGGCAGCGGCGATGCCGAACAGGCCTACGAGCGAAGTTACGACGACCTGCACCACTTGAATCCACATGAAATCGCCCTCGAGCAGCATGACCGGATTGAACGCCAAGATGTACGGGACGATGAACGCCGCGATTGCGAGACGGGCCGCGTTCAGGCCCGTCTTCATCGGGTCGGAACGCGCAATGGCGCTTCCGGCGTACGCGGCCAAGGCCACAGGAGGCGTGATGTCCGCGACGATTCCGAAGTAGAAGACGAAGAAATGCGCTGCCACCTGCGGAATGCCCAGCGCGATGAGAATCGGAGCCGTCGTGGCTGCCATGATGCAGTAGTTCGCCGTCGTGGGAACGCCCATGCCGAGCACGATGCACGTGAGCATCGTGAGCACGAGGCCGATGATGACGTAGTCGCCGGCGAAGTTGACGATCACGTTGATGAGCGTCGATGCGAGGCCCGTGACCGTGATGCAACCGGCGATGAGACCGGCCATGGCGCAGGCGGCGGCAACGGCGATGCAGTTCTTCGCACCGGCCTGCAGCGCCTCGTACGCAGCTGCGAGGGCGATCTTCAAGGCGGTGACGAACACGGCGCCGACCGTCTCCCCGTCTTCGCGCTTCTGGAGGTTCATGATGAAGAAGTTGATGAAACCGACGATGAACGCACCCGCGATGGAGATGGCGGCCGAGTAGGCCATCGTGCGCGCACCGGTAGCGACGAGCCACACGAGAAGTACGAGCGGGAGGATGAGATAGCAGTTCTTGACAAGGTAAGACACCTTCGGAAGCTCGCTCATCGGTATGCCCTTCAACCCGAGCCGCTTCGCCTCGAGATGCACCGTGATGAAAATGCCCGCGAAATAGAGCAATGCCGGGATTATGGCCTTCGCAGCGACCTCGATGTACGGAATGCCCATGTACTCGGCCATGAGGAACGCGGCGGCGCCCATAATCGGCGGCATTATCTGCCCGCCCGTCGACGACGCCGCTTCAACGGCTCCGGCGAACTCGGGGCGATAGCCGGTCTTCTTCATCATGGGAATCGTCACCGACCCTGTCGTCACCGTGTTGCCGACCGACGATCCGGACACCATGCCGCACAGGGCCGACGATATGACCGCGACCTTCGCAGCGCCACCCGATGACCAGCCCGCGATGCGGTTCGCCATCGCGATGAAGAACTCGGCTATGCCGGTGCGCTCGAGGAACGCGCCGAATATGATGAACAGGACGATGTAGGTATAGCAGACATTGATAGGCGTCCCGATGACACCGCTCGTGGAATAGAAGAGCTTGCCCGTGATGTTCCTGAACGTGAGGTAAAGATCGGTGCCGTTGCTGAACTGCCAGTAGAAAGCGTAGACGAGCAGGCATCCCACGACGCACAGGATCGGCACGCCCACGCAGCGCCTGCACAGCTCCATGAGAACGAGCGTGCCGATGACGGCGATTACCACATGGTGCGGCTGTATTCGCGTTGCGAGCCTGATGATCTCCATGGCGTTGAACGCGAAATAGAAGAAGCACCCGGCGCCTACGATCATGAGGACGAGGTCGTACCAGGGAATGTAGTTCACCTTCAGGTTGCCCTTGCGGATCGGGTACATCATGTACCCGATGACGATGACGAAGCCGACGAACAACGACAGGCGCGTCTCAGGCAGCCCGGTATAGAACAAGGTCATGCAAATGCAGTAGACCGAGAACAAGGCCAGCAGAATCGATATCGCGATTTTCGGCTTGCCTTCCCAAATGCGCGTGTTCGACTCGCGGTCGTATTTGCGCATGATGTCGTCGACGTCTGCAGTCGCATCATCTTGTTCAACGGATTCGGCCGCCGCATCCATAACCTCGGCAGCCGCGTCAGTCGCTTCGTCACTTCTTTTCTTCTTGAACAACCCCAAAATGATCCTCCTACTTACCACTGAGAAGTCGCAATGGGGATGCTCCCCATTGCGACTTCCCCAATCTCTTGCGCTTAAGCACGCTCGAGAATCGTCAGGCTACTTGGTAGCGACGGTTTTGCCCTTCTCGGCGAAGTACTTTGCCGCACCGGGATGGTACGGAACGGCCGTGATCGAAGCGCCCTTGTCCAAATCGATCTCGGCGTACTTCGCATGGCTTTCCGTCAGGTTAGCCGCGTTGTCGAAGATATCCGCGACGAACTTGTACACGTCGTCTTCGGAAACCTTGTCGGCAGCGAGGATAACTGCGCCCACGGCAACTGTCGTGACGTCTTCCTCGATACCCGAGTACGTGCCGGCCTTGATTACGGCCTTGCTGTAATACGGAGACGAGGCGAGCAGCGCGTCGACATGCTCGTCGTCGAGACCGACGAGATACGCCTGCTTCGACGTGGACAGGTCGGTGATGGCGGTAGTCGGCGCTCCGGCTACGATGAACGCGGCGTCGATCTTGCCGTCCTTGAGGGAATCGGCCGAATCGCCGAAGCTCTGGTACGTCGGGCTGATGTCCGTCTCGGCCAGGCCGTACGCGCCGAGGATGTCGATGGCGTTGAAGTACACGCCCGAACCGGCTGCGCCGATGGAAACGTTCTTGCCCTTGAGGTCGGCAACCGTCTTGATCTCGGGATCGCACGTGACGATCTGGACCTGCTCGTCGTAAAGTGCGGCGACAGTCGAGAAGACTTCGACCGGCTGGCCTTCGAACAGGTTCGTTCCGTTGTAAGCGTAAGCCATGACGTCAGATTGGCAGAAGGCGAGCTCGGCGTTGCCGTCTTCCAGCTCGAGCACGTTTGCCTGGGAGCCGTTGCCGACGAGCGCGGTCACGGACAGGCCCGCGTCGTTGGTGGCATGCTGTGCGATAACAGAACCGAACGCATAGTACGTGCCGGATTCGCCACCGGTCACGAAGCGAAGAGCGCTACCCGCGGCAGCCGCAGAGGCGGCGGAGGCGGAAGCGGCCGATGAGCTTGCGGAAGCACTTGCAGACGCGCTGGCAGAAGCGCTGGCAGAAGCGCTCGATGCGCTGCCGCCACCCGAAGAACAGCCAGCAAGCGCTGCAACCATAGCCGCGGACGCGCCAACTCCGATGAAGCTTCTTCTCGTCAGGTTCTTCATAACTGTTTCCTTCCCTCATTCCCTTTCCTGATCCGCTCGAGGAACGCCCGCACCCGGAGTGCGCGGCCGAGCTCGATCATCTACATGCATACGCATGATATTTACTCATTATAACCATTGCTCTAGCCCACTATAGTGAGATATAAAGATTAAACTGTTGCTCATACAGTTAAATCTGGTTACGCACCCTCGAAAAAGCCGCCCGCACATCAGCGCAGGCGGCTCTATCGGAACATCAGGTATCGCCTCTCGGCAATGGCGAAATTCGCTATTTCGCCTTTCCTTGGTTCGCGACCTTGTTGATCTTCGCCTCGATCACCGCCGGATCGCCGATGTAGCGCTTCTCGATGACGTTCATATCCGCATCGAACTTGTATACGAGCGGGACTGCGGTCGGGATGTTCAGCTTGACGATCTCTTCCTCCGTGAGCTTGTCGAATTGCATGACGAGCGAGCGCAGCGAGTTGCCATGAGCGGCGATCAGCACGCGCTTGCCGGCCTTCATCTGGGGGAGAATCTCGCTTTCGAAGTACGGCCACGTGCGCGCGATGTTGTCCTTCAGGCATTCGTGCATCGGCACGTCGGCCGCATCGACATCGCGGTAAGCGGGCAGCAGGTGCGCGTCCCGTTCGTCGCCGTCCTCGAGCGCAGGCGGGCGCGTATCGAAGCTGCGGCGCCAGATGAGAACCTGGTCCTCACCGTATTTCGCGGCAGTCTCGGATTTGTTGAGGCCCTGCAGGGCGCCGTAGTGGCGCTCGTTGAGACGCCAGCTCTTGATGACGGGCAGCCATGCACGGTCCATCTCGTCGAGCACGATGTTGAGCGTGTGGATGGCGCGCTTGAGATAGC
>CAMOUE010000115.1 GCA_946626265.1 uncultured Eggerthellaceae bacterium
TCCGCAGGCGGGCAACGTGGTCGGGATGGTGCCGACGTGTTCCGCCGAGGAGCCGTAGGCGGACCCCTCCCGGCCCCCCGCCGCCCCGGGCGCAACACGGCCGACTTCAGGACTTATGAGCCCCTCCTCATGAGCCTATCAAGCCTCCCCGCATCAAATCCGAGGTAGTGCAGCACGAGCGCCTGGCGGTACCGCTTCTCGGTGGCCGCGGCTACGATAGGGTAGCGCTCCTTGAGGAACGCGTGGAACGCCCGTCCCCGTTCGAGTCCGCGGGCGCGGTCGTCGTCGAATATGAGCGCGATGTTGTAGTGCGTGTTCACGATAAGGCGTACGCGCTCGTCCACGAACTGCTTGCGAACGGGGTCCAGGTCGGCGGTTTGCGCGTAGGCGAGCAGCTCTTCCGTGACGCGTGTGTGGTCGGCCCAGCGACGCACGTAGTTCGCAGGCGCGACGCTCTGCTCGGCGTTGCCCGTGAAGTAGTTGCACGCTTCCAGGTCGAGGAAGCGTATCGTCTGCGCATGGCTCGCGATCTTGACGATGAACTCGTAATCGACGTAGAACGTGTGCTCGAGGAGCTTCACGTCGTGCTCGCGCAGAAACGCGGTGCGCACGTTCGTCGTGTGTATCATGAAGAACTTCTCGATGTCGGCGCGCATGCAGACCGATTCGAAGGGGGTCGTCTGCTCGCGTGCGATGTCGTCCGGGAGATGGAGCAGGCGGCTTTCGCCCGTGTCCATGACGATGTCGCGCTTCACGTCGATGACGAGGTCGTCCGTCGCTGCGTCGAGCGCGTCGAGCAGCTGCGGAATGTTGATGGTGCAGATGCGGTCATCGCCGTCGATGATGCGGAAATACGCTCCGCTCGCCTCGCGGATGCCCGCGTTGATCGCAGAGCCGTGCCCGCCGTTCTCCTTGTTGACGAGCTTGAAGATCGTGGGGCAGAGCCTGACGAACTCGCGGGCGATAGCCGGCGTCGAGTCGGTCGACCCGTCGTTGACGATGAGGACCTCGAGCCGGTCGTCTATCTCGCCCGCGCAGTAGCTCGCGAGGCTGTCGGCCAGATAGCGCTCGACGTTGTAGCTTGGCACGGCGATAGACAGGGTTTTTTCCATAAGCTATTCCTGACCGAGCTTGCGGTACGCTTCGCACACCTCGTTTACTTCCCCGACCATGCGCATATGGCCCTTCTCGATCCAGACGGCGCGGTTGCAGACGCGCTCGACTTGGTCGACGCTGTGCGACACGAACAGGAGCGTCGTGCCGTGCGTATCGACAAGCTCGCGGATGCGCTTCTCGCATTTCTCCTGGAACAGGAAATCGCCGACCGAAAGGGCCTCGTCGACGACGAGGATGTCGGGAATCGTTGCCGTCGCGACGGAGAACGCCACGCGGGCGACCATGCCCGACGAGTAGTTCTTCATGGGCATGTCGAGGAAGTCGCGCACCTCGGCGAAATCGACGATCTCGTCGAAGCGCTCGTGGATGAACTGGCGGCTGTAACCGAGCAGCGCACCGTTCAGGTAGATGTTCTCGCGGGCGGTGAGCTCGAGGTCGAAGCCGGCGCCGAGCTCGATGAGCGGAGCGATGGTGCCCCCGATGGCCACTTTCCCCTTCGTCGGCTCGAGCACGCCCGCGATGATCTTCAGCAGCGTCGACTTGCCGGACCCGTTCGTGCCGACGATTCCGTATTGCTCGCCGCGGTTGATCACCAGGTCGATGTCCTCGAGCGCCATGAACTTCTTGAAGTGAAGCTCGCGCTTGATGATCTTGATGAAGTACTCCTTCAAGTTGTTCAACTGCTCGGAGGCTATGTTGAACATCATGGAGACGTGGTCTATGACGATGATGGGCTCGCTCATGGTTTCCTTAGATGTAGAGGATGAAGTTGCGCTCGGTCTTGCGGAAGACGATCAGTCCGACGAGGAACGTGATGGCGGCCATGCCGAAGCACACGAGGCATTCCATGGCGCCGGGGTTCGTGTTCCACATCATGATGTCGCGGAAGAACGTGACGTAATGGTACATGGGATTGAAGAGCTCGAGCGTTTGCATCCAGTCGGGAAGCATCTCGAACGGGTAGAAGATCGGCGTGGCGTAGTTCCATGCGGATACGACGACGGTCCACAGGTGCATGACGTCGCGGAAGAACACGGCGAGCGCCGAGAGCAAAAGCCCGAGCCCCGCGACGAAGATGAACGCGACGATGATTATGAACGGCAGGCCCCAGATCACGTGGATGGACGGGACGACGCGGAAGAACGCCATGACGGCTGCGACAGCGATGAGGGAGATGGCGAAGTTCACGAGCTCGAACGCGACCTTCTCGAGCGGGAAGAGCATCTTCTCGATGCGGATCTTCTTGATGAGCGACTGCGAGTTGATGATCGAGCTGATGGCGCCGAGCGTTCCGCGGTTCATGAAATCGAACATGATCTGTCCCAAGATGAGGTACACCGGGAAGTTCTCGATGCTGAAGCGGAACATGTAGGAGAACACGGCGGCGAGCACGATCATCATGAGGAGCGGGTTGAGGACGCTCCAGAGGATGCCGAGCACGCTGCGGCGGTACTTCAGCTTGAAATCTTTCGTCACGAGCGATTCCAGCACAAACCAGTTGCGCTTGAGCTGGCTTTTCTCGATTACTTGGTTGGTATCGGCCATTATCTGCGACTTCCGACGGGGTTGTTGCACATCAGGCAATTGTAGCAATGACGGTGCCCGAGGGGTTTAAGGATGGCGTTTCACCAGTCGAACTACAGAACGGGCCATCGTTCGGACGGCGTCGCGGCGCCTCGAGCCTTCCGGCAACACGACGCCGATGACCGCGCGAAGGGGGCTGTCCGCCCCGACGAGCGGCGTCGCGTCCTGCTGCTCGCGAAGAAGTTGGGCTTCGAGGACGGCGCTCTCGCGCTCGAGCCGTTCTTGCAGCTCGTCGTAGTACGGCGTTTCGCGGGCATAGCGCCAGAACTCCTCGCCGCGGTCGCAGTCGCGCTTGTTCCAGGGCTTCTCGCGCCCTGCGTAGTGGATGACCTTCTCGTGCTCGCGCGCCTCGAGGTACGCGGCGTACACGGGCGCGGGGGCGAACGAGCACACGCCTGCGACGCGGCCGCCGCCGTCGTGCATGACGTTCCACGAGGCGTCCAGGTACTCGACGCTCCCTTCGCAGAATGCGTTCAGGATGTCCTGGTCGTTGAATATGAACCGGGCGTCGCCGGCCGCTTCCAGCCATTCCTGGACGGGAACGGCCGCGCGCAGCAGCGCCGTGTCGAGCAGGAGCACGCCGGCCTGGAAGTAGTCGTCGGGGTTCGCGAGCGCGAGCACGTCGGTCGAGTAGCGCAACCGCTCTCCGTCGTCCCAGTTCATGACGCCCAGGTAGTCGACGTCGCGGACGGCCCCGATCGCGTTGCCGTGGAGGTCGCTTGCGAACAGCTCGCCGACATCGCCTTTCACGATGAGGTCGGAGTCGAGGTAGACGACCTTGTCGTAGTCGGGCAGGGCGTCTTGTATGAGGAAGCGGTAGTACGTCTCGATGCCGATGTGCTCGTTGTTCGTCGAAAGGTCGTAATTGCCGATGAGCTCGGTCACGTCCATGAACGTGAGGCGCGAGAACCCCTCGCGCTCGAGGAACGAGCGCATGGTCTGCTGGTTTGCCGGCGAGATGTCGGTGGTCATGACCGTGACGTCGTACATGAACGCATCCGAGGCGTTCGCGAGCATCGAGTGGATCGTCGTCGCGACCATGGGCGCATAGCGGTCGTCGGCTGCGAGCACGACGGGGACGACGTCTTTTGCATGGGGATCGGCGGCGGCGTGCTTGACGTGTTTCATGACCGGTGTCTCCGTTCGAAATGCGGACGTTTTTAGCCATTCTACTGTTATGGGGAAGGAATGGTATCCTCGTACATGCTATTCGCAGATAAGCCGAGCAGAGGAGGCACGGCATGGAGCAACCGTTCGTCTCGGTGGTCGTCCCCGTGTTCAACGGGGAGCAATTCGTGCGGCGCGCTATCGAGAGCGTGCTCGCCCAGACGTGCGGCGACGTCGAGGTCGTCGTCGTGGACGACGCGAGCACCGATGGGACCGCCGCTATCGTCATGGAATGCAGCGAGCAGGACGCGCGCGTGCGCATGGTCCGCCACCGCGTGAACAAGCAGCTGTTCGAGGCGCGAAAGACCGGCGTCTCCCATGCGCGCGGGCTGTACGTGACGTTTCTCGATGCCGACGACACGCTCGAGCCGGGCGTCGTCGAATTCTGCGTCAGGGCGCTGGCGGAGCGGGCGTACGACATCGTCCAGTTTCCCATCAGGCCGGTCGTAGAGTCGCGTGCCGACGAGGCGGCGATCGCCGACGCCCGCTCGTTCTTCGTCGTCCACGACGGCGTCCTCGAAGGCCCCGACATCGTTCATGGCGTGTTCGGCGGCCAGAGGACGCGATGGAACCTCTGCGGCAAGTTCGTGCGCGCGGGCCTTCTTGCCGACGCTTACGCAGAGGTCGGCGATAGGCCCGTCTACTACGGCGAAGACTGCCTGGCCATGGTTTCGCTCGCGTGCCGCGCGAGCTCCCTGTACGGCGACCCGAACGCGCCCGCCTACCTCTACCGCATCGATACGGGGTCGTCCCGGTCGGCGTCTTTGGAGGGCTTCGAGCGCATCGCGTCGGATGGCGCGTTCGTCGTCGACGAGGCGCGCGCCTTGCTCGAGCGGCACGGGATCGCCGGGGAATGCGAAGCAGACCTCGCGTTCATCAAGGGGGTGTTCTGCCGCAACGCGGTCGACCGCCTCCATTCCGCCTTGCCGAGCGACAGGAGACCCGAGGGCCTCGACGCGCTCGCGCGGACGTGGGATCCGGTGGACGTGGTCTCCCGCTTGGCGCAGATGCGGTGGGACGATTCGTACAAGACCGTATCGGAGCTGGCCGCCGCCCGCGCCCTCGCCCCCTCCGAGAAGCCGACGAAGACCGTTGCCGTCTACCATTTCAAGATGGGAATGGGCGGTGCGGAGCGGGTGACGCGAGACCTCATTGACGTGTGGCAGGGCATGGGGCTTTCGGTCGTGCTGCTTACCGACGAGCCGCCGGCCGCAGGCGACGAGCCGCTGCCCGAAGGCGTCGAGCGCGTGGTCGTCCCCGACTTCCGCGCATGCACGTCCGATACGTATGGCGATCGGGCCCGGGCGCTGCGCGACGCGCTCGTCGCCCACGGCGTCGACACGGTCGTCTACTGCCAGTGGCTATGCCTCACGCTTGCATGGGACGTGCTGCTCATGAAGATGCTCGGCATGAAGGTCGTCGTCCACACGCACGGCGCTTTCACGATGCTCATGAACCCGGCTCTGTCCCTCTACCCGTCCTTGCCCGCCGGCTACCGCCTTTGCGACGGCATCGTATGCCTGAGCAGCGTTAACGCCGCCTTCTGGGGTCAGTTCAACGAACGGGTGCACGTGACCGTCAACCCGCCGACCGTCGATGCGAAGACGTGCAGGCAGGCGTCGCTCGACGGAAAGCGCATCCTGTGGCTCGGGCGCCTCGACCCCAACGAGAAGAACCCGTTCGCCGTCATCCCCATCATGGAGGAGCTCTGCAAGCTCGAGCCCGACGCCGTGCTGCGCGTCGTCGGCCCTGCAGCCGAGGCGGACCGGCTCGCGATGGAAGAGCAGATCGAGCGGCTCGGGCTTGGCGACTCCGTCATCCTATGCGGTCCGACGCCCGATCCCGAGCCGTACTTCCTCGAGAGCGAGGTGCTGCTGATGACGTCGCCGGCCGAGGGCTACCCGCTCGCGCTCGCGGAGGCGAAGGCGTACGGCGTTCCCACGGTGATGTTCGACATCCCGTTCGTCACGCTCGTCCAGGGGCATCGCGGCGTGCGGGTCGTCGAGTACGGTGACGCGCAGGCTGCCGCACGCGAGATGGCGGCGCTCCTCGCCGACGAAGGCGAGAGGAAGCGCCTCGGCCGGGAGGCCCACGAGCACGCTCTCGAGCTCGGCGCGTTCGATTTCGAGTCGTTCTGGCGCGACGTGTTCGCCGGCCGGGGATTCTACGAGCCGACCTGCGAGGACGAACGTATCATGTGGAGGTGCTCGTACGAGGCCCATCTCGGTTTCGTGCGCGACAAGTACGACGAGATACAGCGCCTCGGCGACATCGCCGGGCAATCGCTCGCGCGGGCCGTTGCCCGCAGGGCGTTGCCGGAGGGCTCGGTGCAACGCGAGATCGCCAAGGGCGCCTATAGGGCTGCGCGCTCGGCCATGGGAAGGGGCTAGCCATGATTTCCGTCGTAATACCCGTCTACAACGGCGAGAGGTCGATTCGCAGGTCCGTCGAGAGCGCCCTGTCCCAGCCGGCCGACGTCGAGGTCGTCGTCGTCGACGACGCGAGCGATGACGGTACGCCGGCGATCCTGGCGTCGCTTGCCGACGAGGACGACCGCGTGGTTGTGGTAACTCACGTGGAGAACAAGCAGCTGTTCGACTCCCGCCGCGACGGCGTCGCCGCGGCTTCGGGCGACTACGTGGCATTTCTCGACGCGGACGACGAGCTTGTCGAGGACGCGCTCGGCCTTCTGGCTTCCAATTTGGAAGAGGAGGGGGACGTCGACGTCCTGCATTTCAATTGCGAGCCGGTGTTCGGCCCCGATGCCGACGAACCGGGCAAGGAGTTCACCCGCCGTTTCCTGCGTCCCGCCGAAGGCTCGTTTGAGGGCGCCGACGTTGCGCACGTCATTTTCCGCGATGCGCTCGCGCCGTGGGCGGCATGGGGGAAGCTCGTCCGACGCCCCGTGATGGAGCGCGCCTACCGCCTGATGCGCCCGCAATACCTCTACCAGGCCGAGGATGCGGCGCTCATGTTCGCGGTGGCGGTGTGCGCATCGTCGTATCGCGGCTTGCCCGACGTGTACGGCTTGCGTTACTACACCGACTCGGGCGATTCGTACAAGTTCGAGAACATCTGCCAGTCCGGGCGCGTCGTGCCGATCGCGCGCGACGTCCTGAACATCATGGGGGCATGGCGCGAGCACCGAGACGATTTCGAGGCGCTCGTCAGCCGACTTTCGCGCGACACGGCCTACCACCTCGTCCGCAACGTTCCCCTTGCAAAGAGGGCGGATGCGAAGAAGCTCGCCCTGCAATACTGGGACCGCGATGTGCTCGACCGCGCCATCCGCGTTGAATCGCGCGAGAAGCTCCGTGAACGCATCCGCTAGCGACCGGC